>NZ_BACT01000396.1:0-1794 GCF_000333255.1 Methylobacterium sp. B1
GGCCTTGAACCAGCGCTGTCGCTGGGCCGAGGAGCCGTGGGTGAAGGAATCCGGCACCACGTAGCCCTTCGAGCGCTGCTGCAGGGCGTCGTCGCCGATCTGGGCGGCGGCGTTCAGGGCCTCGTCGATGTCGCCCTGCTCCAGCTCGGCGTACTTGTCGTTGGAGTTCTTGGCCCAGACGCCGGCGAGGCAGTCGGCCATCAGCTCGATCCGCACCGAGAGGGCGTTCGCCTCGGTCTTGCTGGACGCCTGCTGCTGGCGCGCCTGGACCTTGCCGAGGATGCCGAGCACGTCCTGGACGTGGTGGCCGACCTCGTGGGCGATGACGTAGGCGTAGGCGAAATCGCCCTTCACGCCGAACTTCGAGGCCATCTCCTTGAAGAAGCCCGTGTCGAGATAGACCTTCTTGTCGAGGGGGCAGTAGAACGGGCCCATCGCCGCCTGGGCCGAGCCGCAGCCCGAGCGGGTGCCGCCGGTATACAGCACCAGGGTCGTCGGCGTGTACTGCTTGCCGGTCTGCTGCGGCAGGATCTGGCTCCAGACGTCCTCGGTGTTGCCGAGGATCTTCGAGGCGAACCGGCCGCTCTCGTCCGTCGGCGCCTGCCGCCGCTTGGCCTGGGTCTGCGGATCGACCTGCTGCTCCTGCTGGCCGCGCCCGCCGCCGATCCGCTCGGCGCCGCCGATCAGGATCGCCGGGTTGATGCCGGTGAAATAGCTGATGATCAGAAGCACCACGATGGTGCCGATGCCGAGCCCGCCGGCGCCGCCGCCGGGAAAGCCCATGCCGCCGCCGCCGCCGCCCTCGCCCCGGCGATCCTCGACGTTGTCGGAGCTGCGTAGATCTTCCCAGCGCATGGTTGGGTCCCGCCATCAATGCTGCGCCGGCCGCCTCGGGCAGCCCACGGTTTGCTATGCGTCGCTATGTCCGGCCGACGGTGGACCAGCGGCGGGAACGAAGCTCTAATGGCGGGAGGGGAGACCCGGTTCCGCCCACGTGGTCAAGCTTTCCCGTCGAGAAGGGCGCGCAGGGATCGGAAATCCCGCCATGCGAGACGCTTCTGCACCGGCTGGCGCAGCAGGAAGGCCGGGTGGAGCGTGGCGAGCAGCTTCACCTCGCGGTTGGGCAGCTTGTAGGGGAACAGTCGGCCGCGGGTCCGCAGGATGCCATCCTTCGTGCCGGTCAGCGTCTGGGTCGCGGGCGCGCCGAGGCAGACGATGAGGTCCGGATCGACCAGCTCGATCTGGCGCTCCACGAAGGGCCGGCACACCGCAACCTCCTGGGGCGTCGGGTTGCGGTTGCCCGGCGGGCGCCAGGGCACGATGTTGGCGACGTAGGCGCTGGTCCGGTCGAGTCCGATCGCCTTCATCATCTTGTCGAGGAGCTGGCCCGAGCGGCCCATGAACGGCTTGCCGATCCGGTCCTCGTCGGCGCCGGGCGCCTCGCCGAGAAACATCACCCGCGCCTCGGGATTGCCGTCAGCGAAGACGAGGTTCTTGGCGGTGAAGCGCAGCGGGCAGGCGTCGAAATCGGCGAGGATCCGCTCCAGCTCGTCCAGGGTCTTCGCCTGCCGCGCCCGGGCGCGGGCGTCGCTCGCGGCTTCATCGGGCTGGGCGCTGGCGGCGCGGCCGAAGGTCCGCGACGGCGCGGCGGGCGGCGGCGAACCGGGGGGCGGCACGAGGCTGCCGGCGGTGGGGCCGGCGGTCGGGCCGACGGGCGGATCGGGGGCCCGGCGCGGCGCGCGCAGGGTCGGCGCCGGCGCATCCGCCTCGCTGAACCGGTCGTGCGGCCGCTCG
>NZ_BACT01000395.1:0-1419 GCF_000333255.1 Methylobacterium sp. B1
AGGCCTCGTAGATCGTGCGGCTGCCGTAGCGCTTGTGGACGCCTTTGAGCATCACGACGTCGTCGCCCGAGCGGGGCGCCGGCTGGAATTCGAAGGCCACCGATTGCCGCCGCCGGGGCGGCTCGACCCGCTCGATCTTGTCGAGCTTCTTCACCCGGCTCTGCACCTGGGCGGCGTGGGAGGCCCGGGCCTTGAACCGCTCGATGAAGGCGATCTCCTTGGCCAGCATGGCCTGCTGGCGCTCGAACTGCGCCTGCTGCTGCGCCTCGTTCAGCTTCCGCTGGCCTTCGTAGAAGGCGAAGTCGCCCGAGAAGGTGGTGAGTGCGCCGCCGTCGATCTCGATGACTTTGGTGACGATGCGGTTCATGAACTCGCGGTCGTGCGAGGTCATCAGCAGGGCGCCGTCATAGGCCTTGAGGAACGATTCGAGCCAGATCAGGCTCTCGATGTCGAGGTGGTTGGACGGCTCGTCGAGGAGCATCACGTCCGGGCGCATCAGCAGGATGCGGGCCAGCGCCACGCGCATCTTCCAGCCGCCCGAGAGGGCGCCGACATCCCCGTCCATCATCTCCTGGCTGAAGCTGAGGCCGTCGAGCACCTCCCGCGCGCGGCCCTCCAGGGCGTAGCCGTCGAGCTCCTCGAACCGGGCCTGGACCTCGCCGTAGCGCTCGATCAGGGCGTCCATCTCGTCGGCGCGGTCCGGGTCGGCGAGGGCCGCGCCGAGCTCGGCGAGCTCGGCCGCCACCGCGCTCACCGGGCCGGCGCCGTCCATCACCTCGGTGACGACGCTGCGGCCGGACATCTCGCCGACATCCTGGCTGAAATAGCCGATCGTGATGCCCCGGTCGGCGGCGACCTGCCCCTCGTCGGGCTGCTCCTGGCCGATGATCATCCGGAACAGGGTGGTCTTGCCGGCCCCGTTCGGGCCGACCAGCCCGACCTTCTCGCCCCGCTGCAGGGCGGCCGAGGCCTCGATGAAGACGAGCTGCCGCCCGTTCTGCTTGGTGATCTTGTCCAGGCGAATCATGAAGTGCGGGCGCGGTGTCCGGGAATGGGGCTCCGGGGCGCTTACGGCATCGATCGAGACGGCGCAAAGACGGGCGCGGCCGCTGGGCCCTGCATGGCGCGCAACCGTGACCGTCATCCGATCGCCGGACGCCTTTTCTGCCCGATTCCGCGAGCTAAGTCGTTTCCCTGCCGCTCCAGCCGCCGCTCCGGCGTATGGTGCCGGGCTTGGCCGTGGCGGACGCCTTTGAGGACGATGATGTTTTGCGGTTGGTGGACGACGAGCCTCGACATGGCCATGCTCGGCCTGGAGGCTCAGGGCGTGATCGCCCAGCGGATGGCGATGTTTGCTCTCGGGGGGCCGGCCGCGCAGGTCGAGGCGCAGCTCATGGTGACCGAGAAGATGCTGGCCGC
>NZ_BACT01000394.1:0-6099 GCF_000333255.1 Methylobacterium sp. B1
TACCCGCTGCCCGAGGCGCAGCAGGTCCACCGCGACCTCGCGGGCTGGGAGACCACCGGCTCGATCGTGATGCTGCCCTGAGGCCCGCGACCGTGACGCCCGGCAACGCCGACCTGCTCCTCGTCGTCGACGTGCAGGTCGATTTCCTGCCGGGCGGGGCGCTCCCCGTCCCGGGGGGCGACGCGGTGGTCGAGCCGATCAACGCGCTCCAGCACCGCTTCCGGCATGTGGTGCTGATGCAGGACTGGCACCCGGCGGATCACGTCTCCTTCGCCGAGACCCATCCCGGTCGGGCGCCGTTCGAGACCATCGTGCTGCCCTACGGGCCGCAGGTGCTGTGGCCCCGGCACTGCGTCCAGGGCAGCCGCGGGGCCGCCTTCGCGCCGGGGCTCGCCACCGACCGGGCGAGCCTGGTGGTGCGCAAGGGGCTGGATCCCCGGGTCGACAGCTACTCGGCCTTCCTGGAAGCCGACCGGGCCACGCGCACGGGCCTCGCGGGGGCGCTCAGGGAGCGCGGCATCACCCGCGTCGCCGTGTGCGGCCTCGCCACCGATTTCTGCGTCGCCTGGAGCGCGCTCGACGCCCGCGACGCCGGCTTCGAGGTCCTCGTGGTGGAGGATGCGGTGCGCGGGATCGACGTGGACGGGTCGCTGGCGCAGGCCTGGGCGCGGATGGAGGCGGCGGGCGTCCGCCGGATCGCGGCGGCGCAGATCGGCTGAGCGCCGCGGGGCGCGGGAGGCGAACCGCCGCATGCCGCGCGGGAGACCGCCCCCGCCCCAACGCGTTGGCCCGACATCGGCATCCGGCAGGATGCCAGTCAGGAGCCAGCATGTCAGGCAAGCACCCGAAGACCGACACGCCGACGGACGCCGACCTCAAGGGCAATCCCGGGATCGGCACGTCGAAGGGGATGAGCGGCGCCGACCCGGCGGATCTGCAGGCGGATTCCACCTTCGAGGGCGACGTCGACAACGAGACGAAGCGCGACGGCGGCGTCGACCCGGACCACCGGCCGCGCAAGAACGCCTGACCGAGCCGGCGTGACGGCACGCCCGGGCCGGCCCGGCCCGGGCGATCCCGGTCAGCGGGCGCGGGCCGGCGGCTTCGGCCGCTGCGGCGCCGGCCCGGTCGCGAACCCGGCGGACGGGCCGCCCGCCGGGACGTAGAGCTGGGCGGGGCTCGCGGTGTAGCCCAGGAGCTGCGCCGCGTTGGCGGCCCCGAAGGCGGCGGTGCCGTCGGCGCGGGCGGCGCCCACCGGGACGGTCAGCAGGAGCGCGGCGAACAGGGCCAGGACGGCGGGCTTCGACATGGGACGGACCCTTCGGTGCGCGCGGTCCCGGCGAATGCCGGTCCGCGCCGGATGGATCCCATGTGGGGGCGGCCGCGCGGGCCCGGCGTGCGCGACCGCACGACGATCCCGCGTCGCATCAGCGCGGGCCGCGCGACGGCGCTCCGCGACAGGGCCCCGCGACGGGGCGCCGCCCCGCGACGGGGCGCCCCGTCAGAGCGCCAGCCCGAGCTGGAGCGGCGCCTCGGGCGCGTCCTGCGCGAAGCCCGACAGCGACACCCCGATCAGCCGCGCGCTGCGCCGCAGGGGGAACAGGCCGGCGAGCAGGTCGAGGCCGATCCGCTCCAGATTGGCCCGGTCGGCCACGGGAACGGTGAGCGATTTCGCCCGGGTAACCTGGGCGAAATCCGAGAACTTCAGTTTCAGGGTCACGGTCCGGGCGCGCATCCCCTTGGCCTCGGCCCCCGCCCAGACCTTGTCGAACAGCGGCGCCAGCCGGGCGGCCAGGACCTCGAAGGCCGCCGTATCCTCCGAGAAGGTGGTCTCCGCCCCGATCGACTTGCGCACCCGGTGGGCGCGGACCGGCCGCTCGTCGATCCCCCGGGCGACCGCGTGGTAGTAGGCGCCCGCGGAGCCGAAGGTCTCGCGCAGGCGCTCCGGCGTCCAGGCGCGGAGATCCGCCCCGGTCTCGATCCCGAGCCGCTTCATCTTCGCCTCGGTGACCGGACCGACGCCGTGGAACCGGCCGATCGGCAGTTCGGCCACGAAGTCCGGCCCCATGGCGGGGGTGATGACGAACAGGGCGTTCGGCTTCCTGTGGTCGGACGCCACCTTGGCGAGGAACTTGTTGTACGAGACCCCGGCCGAGGCCACGAGCCCGGTGCGCTCCAGGATCTCGGCCCGGATCGCCTTCGCCACGGCCGTCGCCGTCGGCAGGCCCAGGAGGTTCTCGGTGACATCGAGATAGGCCTCGTCGAGGGCCACCGGCTCGATGAGCGGCGTGTGCCGGGCGAAGACCGCGCGGATCTCCTCCGAGACCGCCCGGTAGACCTCGAAGCGCGGCTTCACGAACAGCAGGTCCGGGCAGAGCCGCCGGGCCGTGGCCGACGGCATGGCCGAGCGCACGCCGAACTTGCGCGCCTCGTAGCTCGCCGCCGCCACGACGCCCCGCTCCCGCGAGCCGCCCACCGCCAGGGGCTTGCCGCGCAGGGACGGGTCGTCGCGCTGCTCCACGGAGGCGTAGAACGCGTCCATGTCGATGTGGATGATCTTGCGGAGCGCGACCTCCGGATCCATCGCCGCCTCGGAGATCCGCGGTGAGTTCCTGCTCTGTTCCAAAGACCGCGGTGGGCCAGCGGGGTCAAGCCGCGTCGGAGAGGGCTTCAACAGGAGTCCGGCCCGCGCCCGTCATCGCGAGCGCAGCGAAGACGGGAATAGCCTTACGCCACGCTGCCGTAGAGGTCGTAGGCCTCGGCCCGGTCGATCTTCACGGTGACGATGTCGCCGACCCGCACCGGGCGCCGGAAGGCGGCGTGGACGGTGCCGTCGATCTCCGGCGCGTCGGCCTTGGACCGGCCCCGGGCGACCCCGCCCTCGACGGCATCGACGATGATCGGCAGCCGCTTGCCGACCTTGGCGCGCTGCAGCCGCAGCGCGATGCCGTTCTGCGTCTCCATGAACCGGCGCTTGCGCTCGGCCTTCACCGCCGGCGGCACGAGGTCGCCGAGCGCGTTGGCGGTGGCGCCCGCCACCGGCTCGTACTCGAAGCAGCCGACCCGATCGAGCTTGGCCTCCTGCAGCCAGGCCAGCAACTCCTCGAACTCGGCCTCGGTCTCGCCGGGGAAGCCGACGATGAAGGTCGAGCGGATCGCGAGGTCCGGGCAGGTCTGCCGCCAGCTCCGGATCCGGTCGAGCTGGCGCTCCTGGTTGCCGGGCCGGCGCATGCGCTTGAGCACCGACGGGCTCGCGTGCTGGAGCGGCATGTCGAGGTAGGGGAGCACCTTGCCCTCGGCCATCAGCGGGATGACCTCGTCCACGTGCGGGTAGGGGTAGACGTAGTGGAGCCGCACCCAGGCCCCGAGCTCGCCGAGCTCCTTGGTCAGGTCGTAGAACTTGGCCCGGACCTGCCGGTCGCGCCACGGGCTCTCGGCGTAGCGGATGTCGACGCCGTAGGCGCTGGTGTCCTGCGAGACGACGAGCAGCTCCTTCACGCCGGCCTTCACCAGCTTCTCGGCCTCGCGCAGCACGTCGGCGGCGGGGCGGCTCACGAGGTTCCCGCGCAGGGACGGGATGATGCAGAAGCTGCAGCGGTTGCTGCACCCCTCCGAGATCTTCAGGTAGGCGTAGTGGCGCGGGGTGAGCTTGATCCCCTGCGGCGGCACGAGGTCGAGGAACGGGTCGTGGGCCGGCGGCACCGCCTCGTGGACGGCGGCCACCACCGACTCGTAGGCCTGCGGCCCGGTCACCGCCAGGAGATCCGGATACTTCTCGCGGATCTCCTCCGGCTGCGCGCCCATGCAGCCGGTGACGATCACCCGGCCGTTCTCCGCCATGGCCTCGCCGATGGCCGAGAGCGACTCCGCCTTGGCCGAATCGAGGAAGCCGCAGGTGTTGACGATCACCACGTCGGCGCCGTCGTGCCGGCGGGCCAGCTCGTAGCCCTCGGCGCGCAGGTGGGTGAGGATCCGCTCGGAATCGACCAGCGCCTTCGGGCAGCCCAGCGACACGAACGAGATCTTGGGGGCCGTGATTTTGGATTCGGCTCCGGGAGCGGGGCCGCGGGGAGCAGGCGTGGCGGTCATGGCATTCGGGTCGGACAGGCCCGGCGCGGGCAACCGAGGATCGGTCGCCCGAAGCGCGAGGACGGGAATTCGGGATCGCGGTTCCTATACAAGCTCCCGCGCCGCCGCGCGAGACCGGCCGCCGCAGGGGTGACCGGACCGGCGCGCGCCGCTGACGCAGAACCGGAAACCTGGCTGTTTGACCAGGACTTTGCGCGCCTGCCCTGACATCCCACATGAAGCCGCGGGGACGCGGTCTGCGTCGGAAGCACGCCCTGTCTGCCCCCCGGGGCGGTCCCTGCGTGCAACTGCCGCTTCCCCCGCGGCATCGCCTGTGCGACGGCAGCGTGACAGGATCTGCCCCGCCCTCGCCCAGGACAACAGCCCGAACCCGGTCATGTGGACCCGAGAGATCCCCTTCATCGATCCCGTCGCGGCGGCGGCCCGGCTGCGCGCCCTGCCCGGGCTCGCCTTCCTCGACAGTGCCATGCGGCACGACTCCCTGGGTCGCCATTCGATCGTGGCCGCCGAGCCGTTCGCACGCTTCCGCTACCGCGACGGGCGGGCGACCCTCGACGGAAATCCAGTGCCGGGCGGTCCCTTCGCGGCTCTGCGGGCGTGCCTCGCGCCGTACCGGATCGAACCGGACGCCGAAGAACCCTTCCCCGGCGGGGCGATCGGCTATCTGGCCTATGACCTCGGGGCATCGCTGGAACGGGTGGCGCCGCCGGCCCGGCGGGCGGGGCTCACCGACGACATCGCCCTGAACTTCTACGACACGGCCCTGGTGATCGATCACGCCGCGGGCACCTGCCGGCTCGTCGCTACGGGGTTCCCGGAGACCGCACCGGCCCAGCGGCAGGCCCGCGCGGAGGCGCGGCTCGCCCGATTCGCCGACTTGCTCGGCGGCGCGGAGATCCCGAGCGCGGCCGCCGCCGGAGCGCCGGAGCCGCTCACATGGCGCTCGAACTTCGACCGACAAACCTATGAAGAGGCTGTCGAAAAGGTCCGCGCCTACATCCGGGCGGGCGACATCTACCAAGCCAACATCGCCCAGCGTTTCACCGCCGATCTTCCGGCCGGCTTCGATCCGTTCGCCCTCTACCGGCGGCTGCGCGCCACCAACCCGGCGACCTTCGGCGCCTATCTGGAGTTGGAGGGCCTGACCGTCGCCTCGTCCTCGCCCGAGCGGTTCATCCGCCTCGACGGCCGTCACGTGGAGACCCGGCCGATCAAGGGCACCGCCCGCCGCGCGGATAACCCCTCGGACGACCCAGCGGCCGACCCAGCGGCCGACCGGGCGGCGGCCGAGGCGCTCCAGGCCAGCGTCAAGGAGCGGGCCGAGAACGTCATGATCGTCGACCTGCTGCGCAACGATCTGTCCCGGGTCTGCGCGCCAGGCAGCGTCGCCGTGCCGACGCTCTGCGGCCTGGAGACCTACGCCAACGTCCACCATCTGGTGTCGGTGGTGACCGGAGAGCTCCGCGACGGGCTCGACGCCCTCGACCTCCTGGAAGGGACCTTCCCGGGGGGCTCGATCACCGGCGCCCCGAAGATCCGCGCCATGGACATCATCACCGAGATCGAGGGCGACGCCCGGGAACTCTATTGCGGCGCCATCGGCCGGATCGGCTTCGACGGGGCGCTCGATACCGCGATCGCGATCCGCACGGTGTTCATGGACGACCGACAGGCGGTCCTGCAGGCCGGGGGCGGGGTGACCCTGCTGTCGGAGCCCGGCCCGGAATACGACGAGACCCTCGCCAAGGCCGCCCGCGTCTTCGAGGCCTTCACATGATCCTCGTCCTCGACAACTACGATTCCTTCGTCTTCAACGTCGTCCGCTACCTGGAGGAGCTGGGCGAGGAGGTCCGGGTCGTGCGCAACGACGCCCTGGACGTCGCCGGCATCCGGGCGCTGGCCCCCGAGGCCCTGGTGGTCTCGCCCGGCCCCTGCACCCCGGCGGAGGCCGGCATCTCCCTGCCGGCGATCCGGGAGCTGTCGGGGGCGGTGCCGATCCTCGGCGTCTGC
>NZ_BACT01000393.1:0-2271 GCF_000333255.1 Methylobacterium sp. B1
TAGTTTGGCGCCGGTTCGCCGGGGCCCTTGGGCAGAGGCCGTCCGGCGGCCCGACCTCGGGTCCGGTCGCCGCGCCGCGGATTCCTCCCAATCGTCGCGCATCAGGAGCCTCGGCCCATGGACTTCCTCAAACCACGGTACACGCCTATGAACCGCCGCCGTCGCATCTACGAGGGCAAGGCGAAGGTCCTCTACGAGGGGCCGGAGCCCGGCACGCTCATTCAGCACTTCAAGGATGACGCGACGGCCTTCAACGCGAAGAAGCACGAGGTCATCGACGGCAAGGGCGTCCTGAACAACCGGATCTCCGAGTTCGTCTTCCAGCACCTCAACGACATCGGCGTGCCGACGCATTTCATCCGCCGGCTCAACATGCGCGAGCAGCTGATCCGCGAGGTCGAGATCATCCCCCTCGAGGTCGTGGTGCGCAACGTCGCGGCCGGCTCGCTGGCGACCCGGCTGGGCCTGGAGGAAGGCACCCAGCTGCCGCGCTCGATCATCGAGTTCTACTACAAGAACGACGCGCTGAACGACCCGATGGTCTCCGAGGAGCACATCACGGCCTTCGGTTGGGCGACGCCCCAGGAGATCGACGACATCATGGCGCTGGCGATCCGCGTCAACGACTTCCTGTCGGGCCTCTTCCTCGGCGTCGGCATCCGACTGGTCGACTTCAAGATGGAGACCGGCCGCCTCTGGGAAGGCGACATGATGCGCATCGTGGTCGCTGACGAGATCTCCCCGGATTCCTGCAGGCTCTGGGACATCAAGTCTTCCGACAAGCTCGACAAGGACCGGTTCCGCAAGGATCTCGGCGGCCTGATCGAGGCCTACACCGAAGTCGCCAAGCGGCTTGGGATCATGTCGGAGAACGAGAAGGTCCAGGGCAGCGGCCCGCGCCTCGTCCAGTAAGCGCGTTCAGGCGGGTGGGCGGCGCAGGTGCGTCGGCCCCGCCTCCGGAAAGCCCGGCCGCAGCCGGGCGTGGGTCGAGAGGTCCGGATCGAAGCCCGGGTGATAATGGGGGTCCTGCACCAGTAGCGGCCCCCATCGGTTCTTCAGCGCCGCGATCTCGCGCTGGTGGCGGGCGCGGGCCTCCGGGGTCCAGCGGCGGCTCGCCGCCTCTCGGTGGTGCAGAACCGCTCCGGGGACCAGCAGCGTGCGATAGCCGGCCGCGTTGAGGCGCAGGCAGAGATCGACATCGTTGAAGTCCACCGCGAAGACCGCCTCGTCGAAGCCGCCGACCGCCCGGAACTTGTCCGCTTCGACCGCCAGGCAGGCGGCCGTGACCGCGGAGACCGCGTGCGTGACGCGCAACGCCGCCAGATAGCCGGACGCGTCCCCCGGGAAGTGGCGGTGCCCGTGGGTGACAAGGCCGCCGGTCCCGAGCACGATGCCGCCGTGCTGGATCCGTCCCTCGCCGTCGAGGAGCTTGGCGCCGACGGCGCCGACATCCGGTCGAAGGGCCTCACGGGCCATCCGAGACAGCCAGTCGGGCCGGAACGCCTCGACGTCGTTGTTGACGAAGACCAAGAGCCGGCCGCGGGCGCGGGCCGCGGCTGCGTTGTTCATGGCGGCGAAGTTGAACGGCCCGGGACAGGGCACGACATGCCCCCTCCCCTCCCCTTCGAAAGCGCGCAGAAAAGCGAGAGTCTCCGGCTCGCGACTGTCGTTGTCGCAGACCAGGATCTCGATCGACGGCCAGTCGGTGCAAGACCGCAGGCTTTCGAGACAGGGGCGCAGGAGATCCAGGCGATCGCGGGTCGGCACGATCAGGCTGGCCAGAGGCCAGGTCTCGGGAAGGGGATGTTCGACCTGGACGAGGCTGTCGGGCCCCACCGCGACCCGGACGGCCGACCGCCCCGTTCGGTCCAGGTGATCCCGCACGATCGCGTGATGGGACGCGGGGCCCTCCGCGCCTTCCGGCGGCGGGACCGGGCGTCCGGCGCGCCGCACGGACAGAAGCTCCGGGATATGGCCGATCGCGCCCGGGCCGAAGCGCTCGGCAATCCGGAACGCGGCCTCAGCCGGGCTTCGGGGCGCGGCGGCCGGGTCAAGGGCGCTGCCGCGGCAGGCCAACACGGGCCCGAGATAATCGAACGCTACGAGCCGGTCGGCGTCGAAGACCGGTGGCAGAAGCGGCACCACCACACCGCCGATCCGCTCCTGCACGAGGGCATCGCCATAGAGGGCTTGGAGGTCGGGCTCCGCGGCGAAGCGGGCGGCGATCCGCTCGGGTGCGCCGGTCACGAGGATGCCGTCACCGATCAGACG
>NZ_BACT01000392.1:0-206 GCF_000333255.1 Methylobacterium sp. B1
TCGAGTACAGCTCGGAGACTTCCTGCACGGCCCGCTCGGCGGCCTGTTCCTTGGCCGCGGCCAGTTCGCGCATGAGCTTCTCCGCCTTGTCCGACGCCGCCGCCGCGCGCTTGGTGAGCGCCGCGGCCTCGGGATCGACCTGCGCCAACGGGTACTTCTGCGCATCCTCCAGGAATTCGATGGACTCGTGCTTCCAGACCTCTTCG
>NZ_BACT01000391.1:0-7263 GCF_000333255.1 Methylobacterium sp. B1
CGGCCTCGGCGCCGTCGCGGCCGTCGTGACCGCGCCCTTCGGCCTCGCCGCCCTCGTCGCCGGGCACGTGGTCCGGGCCTACCTGTTCTCGCCCGCGATCGTCGCCAGTGCCGGGCGCATCGTCCCGGTGACGAATGGGCGCCTCGTCCGGATCCTGACGCCGATCACGCTCTGTGCCGGGGCGATGGCCGGGCTCGTGCTGCTCGTCCAGAGCCCGCTCGACGCCGCCCTCGGGGATCGGGTCGGCCTCTTCGCGGCAATCGGCATCGGGATCGTGGCCTATCTGGGTCTCGCCTGGCTCCTCATGCGGGACACGCTCCGCACGGCGCTCGGCTTCTTTCTGCGTCGTGCCGCCTGATCTGCACCCTCCGCCAACCTTTCTGGACGACATTGTCCACCGAAGGTCGCGGCCGGCGGAGACGGTTCATCGGCGGCGGGTGCGCGTTCAGACGGTGCGGGACCATGACGGGACAGGCGGTGCCCATCGGAACAGGTGCGCCGGCCGCGTCCCTGCTGGCGGATCGCGTCGCGGTGTTCCTGCTCGGCGCGGCCCTGAACTTCAACGTGCTGACCTCGACTTTCGGGCTGCCGTTTCAGCGCCTGTCCGATCTTCTCCCGTTTTTGCTCATCCCCTGGCTCGGGCTGCGCCGCGCCGTCATCGCGGAAGCTTTGCGTCAGGCCGCGCCGCTCGCCGGCATCCTGGTGCTCATCGCGGCCTCGCTGGTGCTGAAGGCGCACAAGCAGGCCGGCGACGTCTACCTGACCCTCGTCCTCCTGCTCTACGTGGTCCAGGCGTTCATCCTGCTGGTCATGTTCCGCGACCGGCGCGTCGAGGAGGCGTTCTGCATCGGCCTGCTCGCCGGCCTGCTCGCCTCCCTCGCCGTGCTGCTGCTCGCCGCTTCGGGCCTGCAGCTCGAACGGTTCGGGCTCGCGGTCCCCACGGACGGGCTCGACGAGGAATTGAAGCTGTTCGTGCAGGACAAGCAGGGTGGCCTCTGGGCCTCGGGAAACGAGACCGGCCATGTCTTCGCCCTGGGCGGGGCGGCGTCCCTGGTGCTCAGCCTGCGCTATCGCCTGAAGGCGATCTATCTCGCCTATTTCGCGGCCCTGCTGGCGAGCTTCCCCTTCACCAACAACCGCGCCGGCCTGTTCATGCCGCTGCTGTTCCTCGGCCTGCTGATGCGGCGGAACCTCAAGGCGCCCGCCGTGCTGGCCGTATTCGGTGTGCTCGGTCTTCTGCTCGTGGCCTGGGCCGTGACGGGGGAGATCCCTCTGCCGGGAACCCTGTCCCAGGCGATCGAGCGGCGCTTTGCCGAAGATCGCAACGTCACGGGCAATTTTGACGAGCGGTTCCTGTCGGGCGTGACCGCGCTCCAGCTCGTCGTTGAATACCCGTTCGGCGTCGGCGAGGTCGCCAGGCGGGAGGAACTTCAGGCGCTGACCGGCCTCGTGACGCCGCATAACGGCTTCGTCTCGCTGGCGCTTCAGAGCGGCATCGCGGTGGCGCTGCTGCTCCTCTCCGGTCTGGGCCGGATCCTGCTGGCGCCCGCCGCCTTCGGGCCGTTCCTGACCTACAGCGCCCTGTTCCTCATCCCGTCGCTGATGTTCGAGGAGCTGTCGGTCAACCAGTATTTCCTCTTCTTCATGGGCTTCATCCTGGCATCCCTCGCCCTGCCGCCCGACCGCGCGGCATCCGCGACCGGCCAGCGACCCTGAGGGCCGGCCGCGCCGCCGCGATCTGCGACGGCGCGGCCGCTGCCATCACCGCATGACGAAGGGGTTCTCCGGCGCGTCGCGGCTGGTCGAGATCCAGACGCTCTTGGTCTCCAAGAACTCGCGGATCGACTCGATGCCGCTCTCGCGGCCGATGCCGGAGCGCTTCATGCCGCCGAACGGCATCATGTAGCTCACCGCCCGGTAGGTGTTCACCCAGACGGTGCCGGCCCGCAGCCCCTTCGACATCCGCATCGCGCGGCCGATATCCTGCGTCCAAACGCCGGCGGCGAGCCCGTAGATCACGTCGTTGCCGAGCCGGAGCGCCTCGGCCTCGTCCTCGAAGCCGATGATCGACAGGACCGGGCCGAACACCTCCTCCTGGGCGATACGCATGTCGTTGGTGACGCCGGTGAAAATCGTCGGCTCGACGAACTGGCCGCCGAGCACGCCGGGACCGGAGGCGGGATTGCCGCCGAAGACGCAGCGGGCCCCCTCGCTCTTGGCCAGCGCGATGTAGTCGAGCACCTTCGTGTATTGCGGCGGCGTGGTGATCGGCCCGATATTGGTGTCCGCCTGCATCGGGTCGCCGAGCTTGGCGGTTCGGGCGAGTTCGATCAGTCGGTCGGTGAATTCCTGGCGGATGCTGTTCTGAACCAGCAGGCGCGAGCCGGCGATGCAGGTCTGCCCGGTGGCCGCGAAGATGCCCGAGATCGCGCCAGCGGCGGCGGCCTTCAGGTCGGCATCGGCGAAGACGATGTTGGGCGACTTGCCGCCGAGTTCCAGGGAGACGCGCTTGATCTGGCGCGCGGCCGCTTCGTAGACCTTCGCGCCGGTCACGTCAGAGCCCGTGAAGGTGATCTTGGCAACGTCCGGATGCTCGACGATCGCGCTGCCGGCCTCGCCGCCGAAGCCGGTGATGACGTTGAACATCCCGTCGGGCAGCCCCGCCTCCTTGGTGAGCCGGGCGAATTCCAGCGTGCTGGCTGAGGCGAACTCGGAGGGCTTCACCACGACCGCGCAGCCGGCCGCGAGCGCGGGCGCGCATTTCCAGGCCACGAACAGGAGCGGCGAGTTCCACGCCGTCAGCGCCCCGACCACGCCCACCGGCTCGTGCCGGGTGAACGCGAAGGTCTCGGGCTTGTCGATCGGCACCTGGGCGCCCTCGACCTTGTCGGACAGCCCCGCATAGTACCACCACCATTCCGGCTGGTAGCGGGTCTGGCCGTACATCTCGGCGAACAGCTTGCCGTTGTCGCGGACCTCGACCTCGGCGAGAGCCTTCGCTTCGCGCTCCACGAGGTCGCCGATCCGGCGCAGCACCTTGCCGCGCGCGGTGGCCGTCATGGTGGCCCAGGGGCCCTCCCACATGGCGCGCTTGGCGGCGGCCACCGCCCGGTCGACATCGGCCCGCCCGGCACGTGGGATCCGGGCCCAGGGCTCACCGCGATAGGGATCGATGGACTCGAACCACGAGCCCTCGACCGGATCGACGAATTGCCCGTCGATGTAGAGCTGGTAGGTCTTCACGGCGCGCTCCTCCGACTGCGGATGCGCGCCATATGGATCCGGGGCCCGCCTCCGGCGAGCCCGGCCGTCTCAGGCGTTGGCGCTGAGGCGCTTGATGTCGGCGTCGACCATCTCGGTGATCAGGGCCTCCAGGCTGGTCTCGGCCTCCCAGCCGAAGGTCGCCTTCGCCTTGGCGGGGTTGCCGAGCAACACTTCCACCTCCGCGGGCCGGAACAGCGCCGGGTCGATGACGAGGTGGTCGTCCATGGTCAGGCCGACATGCTTGAACGCGATCGCGCACATGTCCCGCACCGTCGTGGTCCGGCCGGTGGCGATCACGTAATCGTCCGGGCGGTCCTGCTGCAGCATCAGCCACATCGCCTGCACGTAGTCGCGGGCGTGGCCCCAGTCGCGCTTGGCGTCGATGTTGCCGAGCCGCAGCTCCTTCTGCGTGCCGAGCTTGATCCGCGCCACCGCGTCCGTGACCTTGCGGGTCACGAACTCGACCCCGCGCAGCGGGCTCTCGTGGTTGAACAGGATCCCGTTCGACGCGTGCAGCCCGAAGCTCTCCCGGTAGTTGATGGTCATCCAGTGGGCGTAGAGCTTGGCCACACCGTAGGGCGAGCGCGGGTAGAACGGCGTCGACTCGCTCTGCTTGGCCTCCTGGATCAGGCCGAACATCTCCGAGGTCGAGGCCTGGTAGTAGCGCGCCTGGGGGGCGACCGAGCGCAGGCATTCCAGCATGTGCGCGGCGCCGAGGCCGGTCACCTGCCCGGTGAGAAGCGGCTGCTGCCACGACGAGGTCACGAAGGACTGGGCGGCGAGGTTATAGATCTCGTCGGGCTTGGCGGCCTGGACGATGCGCATCAGCGCCGAGAGGTCGAGCAGGTTGCCGTCGACCAGCTCGACATCGTCGAGGATGCCGAGCCACTTCAACCGGTGGTCGAACACGCCGGCATGGCTGGAGCGCCGCACGATGCCGGTGACGGCGTAGCCCTTCTGCAGCAGCAGCTGCGCCAGATAGGCGCCGTCCTGGCCCGTCACACCCGTGATCAGCGCTCGCTTGGCCGTCATGAACCCGTCCCGTCCCGAAGATGCCCGGCTGCTACGACCGCAACGGGCCGCGCGTCAAGGCGAGGTGTCGACATCAGTATTGTGCCAGGCGAGCGGGGCCGGACTGGCCCATCACCAGACTAGCGTCGCAGAGGCACGGCCAACCGCAATGGATGTGCGGCATATGTGCGGCGTGACTAAGGTCGCGCGAGCCAGTCCGTCACACCGCTGAGCGAGCGGAATTCCTCGACGGCGTGGACGCGTGCCGCCGGGAGGGCGGCCCGGGCCATCGTGGCGAGGGCATGCCCCGGCCCGAGTTCGAGCACGCGGTCCGCGCCGTACTCGCGGCATGCCTCAAGGCAGGCGGCCCAGTCGATCGTGCGCGAGATCTGAAGCGCCAGCTTCTCGCGACCGTCCGCGTCGCGAAACACCGTGCTCCCGTCCAGCCCGCTGACCAGGCGCGGCGCGCGGGCCGGCGGACGGCGCGGCGACACCGCGGCGAGCGCGTCCCGAAAGCCCACCGTTGCGGCATCCAGCAGGGGCGTATGCGACGGCGTGTGGACGGGCAGGACCACGGCCCGCTGCGCGCCCGAGCCGGTCGCATCCCGGCACAGCGCCGCCAGCGCCTCGCGCGGACCGCCGACGACGCCGCTGTCGGCCGCGTTGCGGATGGCGATGTGGCAACCGTGGCGTGCCGCAAGATCCGCGAGCGCGTCGAGGCTCAGACCGCGGATCCCCGCCAGCCCGAACCCCGCGCCGGAAGCGGCATCCATGGCCTCCGCGCGTCGCGCAGCGAGAGCGAGCACGTCCGCGTGGTCGAGGCGTCCGGCGACGCCCCACGCCGCGAGATCGCCGATGCTGTAGCCGGCCACGATCGAGCGGTCCGATGCCGCCCCGGCCAGCGCCCGCCACGCCGTCAGGGCGGCGACGCAGCACAGGATCTGACCGGTCCGGTTCGCCTGCAGGTTGTCGCCGCCCGCGCGGGCCAGGTCGCGCGGATCGGTGCCGCCGAGAAGCGGTCTGGCGGAAGCGAACACCTCCTGCGCGGCCGGATGATCGGCCGTGAGGTCGAACATGGCCGGGTGCTGGCCGCCCTGCCCGGAGAGGAGGATCGCGAGGGTCATGCCGGGCCGGGGCCGCGCAGGCCCGCGACCGCCTGCAGGGCTAGACGGTCCAGGCTCTTGGCGAGCACCGAACCGTCTTCCGGCGCGTCGCGCAGCTCGCGCCAGTGCAGACCGGCGCCGTCCGGCAGCAGGATCTCCCCATCGATGCCCATCGGTGCCGTCTCAGCCACGGCGGCGATACCGTCGAGAAGACCGACCGGCACCGGAACTCGGCACGGCCAGAGCAGGTCGAGGTCGGAGGCGGCGCTCAGGTAGGTGAGGCCCGTGACAGCCTGCCAGAGGAGGCTGCCGAAGGGGCGCGGCACCAGGCCGTGCCGTCGGCCGAGCGCCGTGAGGGCGTCGACGGCCGGACCCCATGACGCCGGGGCGTCGGCGGCGGCCTCGGCGAGGCTCACCGCCGGTACGGGCGACAGCGCGGATGCCGGCAGGGCGAGCCCGATCCGCCGCTTGCCGTCCGCGGGCGGCAGCGGCAGGCCGAGCGGCACCGCGTCGCCGGTCTCACCGGGAACACGGCGGCGGACGATCAAGGGCCGGCCCGCCGCGGCCCAGCCCTCCAGATGGGGGACGGCGCAGAGATCGGGCCGGTCCGCGCGCCACGCGTCCCAGGCCGCCGGATCGACGCGGACGAGGTCGTGGCGTCGGAAGGGCTCAGCCAAGGCGCGCCTGATCGGCGACGGCCGCCGCGACGGTGTGGGCGACCGGGCGGCCGCCCCGCTCGGCGCCCAGCCGGTCGCGGACGTCCTCCGCCTCCATCGTGTCGATCACCGCGCGGATCTGGCCGCCAAGGGGCCGGTCCTGGTCCAGAACGACGTGGACGGCACCGGCCGCCACCATGTTGTCGAGGCCGGGGGCGAAGACGGGGGTCGACTTGGCCATCTCCTCAAGGGTGTCGAGGGGCAGCTTGGTCACCCGGGCGACGGACGGCAGATCCATGACGCTGGGATTGGCCCCGGGCAGCGCCGCCAGGACCCGCGTCGCGAGGGCCGTGGCGATGAAGGCGCCGGCGGCCGAGTGGCCGTAGATCAGCCCGATCGTCGGATGGCCCGACCGGTCCGCCAGGAGCAGCGCCTTGGCGAGATGGGCGAGGCATTCGTTGAGACCCAAAAGCTCGTCACGGCGGCTCATGCGCTGGCTGTCGGAATCCACCGCCACCAGGATCGGCGCGCGGTCGCCGGTGCGCACGGCATTGAGCACGGCGCGCGACAGGACGAGCGCCCCGTCGACGCCGAGGGGCGTGTCGCCGTCGATGCCCACCACGTGCATCGGGCCGTCCCCGAACGGACCGGTGCCGGTCACGAGGCCCTCGCGCACCGCGACCGCGTGGCCCTGCGGGAAGAGGGAGGCGAGGATCTCAGCGAGCGTCATGGTCGGCCTCCGGGCTTCGTGCCACGGTCTCCGCGAAGGCGTCCGTATCCATTGCCGGCACGGATTCGGGATCGTTCACGCCCAGGCGGGCCCAGGCATCCGTGGCGTCGCGGCAATCGCCGAACCGGTCGATCCGGGCTTCCAGGCGGGCCTGCTCGGCCTCGAGGGTGTCCAGGTCGAAGGCCGGCGCGCGGCCGACGAGATCGCGGGCGGCCTTGCGGAAGGCCGAGACGGTGTCGGCGCAGAAGGCGTCGGCACCCCCGATCAGGCGGCGGTGCTTGCCGCCCATGGTGCGCCAGACCAGCGCCCGGTCGCGGGAATCGAATTCCTCCGCGCCCTTGTTGGTCTCGATGACCTCGGGGCCGGACACCGAGATGCGGCCGCCCTCCGAGACCGCGAGCCGCGAGCAGGTGCCGGCGATCAGGCCGCCCGCCGCCGTAGCAGCCGGCCCGGCCGCCGATCAGCCCGATCACGGGGATGCCTGCGACGCGCACATCGA
>NZ_BACT01000390.1:0-1276 GCF_000333255.1 Methylobacterium sp. B1
CCGGGGGCGCAAAGACCTCCCGGACGAGCGCGCCTTCCAGCACGTGATCCGCGAGTCGACGTCCGAGCGCGTCGCCGAGAAGTATCTCGACCTCTATGCCGAACTCGTCGCCGAGCGCCGGGCAACCCGCCCGTGAGCGCCGCCGCGCCGGTGCTTTCGGAAGCCGCCGCTGCCGAAGAGGAGCCTGGGCTCGCCTCCGGCGCGGAGGTGACGCGCCGCTCGTTCGACGCCGCGCGCTGGGTGGCGGTCGCGTCCGTCGGCAACGTCGTCCTGAGCTTCGGGGTGTTCCTCGTGCTCGCCCGGCTGATCGGACCCGCTGAGTTCGGGATGGTGGCGATCGCCGCCGTCTTCATCGACATCCTGCAGATCGTCGCCCGCTGCGGCCTGCCCGACGCGGTCGTCCAGCGGGCAGACCTCGACGAGGACTTCGCCGCCACCGCCTTCTGGGTCATGCTCGCCACCGGCGCCCTCTGTGCCGTGGGGCTGGTCGCATTGTCCGGGCCGATCGCCTGGATCTTCGACCTTCCGGCGCTGCAACCGGTCCTGTGCGCGCTGTCCGCCTGTTTCGTCATCACGGCCGCGGGCGCGATCCACGAGGCGCGGCTCCAGCGAAGCTTCGGCTTCCGCAAGCTCGCCCTGCGGGCGCTGGGCGCCAACATCCTCGGCGGCGCCGTCGCCCTCGTGCTGGCCCTCGACGGCTACGGTGTCTGGAGCCTCGTGGTCCAGCGCCTCGTCGCCGCGACGGCGACCACGCTCCTCACCTGGGTCGCGGCCCGCTGGATTCCGCCGCTGCGGCTGCACCTTGTTTCCGTGCGCGAGCAGATCGCGTTCGGCTCGCGGCTGTTCTGCACCTACCTGCTGCTCGTCGCCTCGATCCGGAGCCAGGAGGTGATCGCCGCCTATTTCCTGTCCGCGGCCGATGTCGGCTACCTGCGCCTCGCGTGGCGCTGCATCGACCTCGTGAGCCAAGTGGCGGTCATCCCGCTGACCACGGTCGGATTGACCACCTACGCGCGCCTGCAGGATCGGCCGGGCGAGCTGGCGACGGCCTTCTATGGCTTCACCGAGGCCTCGTCCTTCCTGGCGGTGCCCGCCTTCTTCGGCATGGCGGCCGTGGCCCCGACCCTCATCCCCTTCCTGTTCGGCGATCAGTGGCACGACGCGGCGCCGGTGCTCCGGATGCTGGCGTTCCTGGCCCCCGAATTCGTCGCCACCTCGATGCTGTGGATGATCTTCACGGCGCTGGGGCGGAACGGCATGGCCCTGCGGCTCGCGG
>NZ_BACT01000389.1:0-2705 GCF_000333255.1 Methylobacterium sp. B1
TGCTCGAGTCCTGCGCCGAGCCTCGTGGTCCCGCGGCTGTGCCGGGCCCTGGACATCGACGTGGTGCTGAACGCCGACCCCTACGGTGCGGCCTTCGGCGGTCGCGCGCGGGTCAGCGTCGTGCACGATCTCTATTTCCGCACGCTGCCCGAGCGCATCCGCTCCCGCGAGGCCCTGACCACCGATCCGATCTTCCGGCTGGTGCTGGGCAACAGCGCACGGGTGATCACCGTGTCCGAGGCGACCCGGCGCGATCTGGAGCACCATTATCCCCGGCTTCGCGGACGGGCTCAGACCGTGCCCTCCGCGGCGATGCTGGATCCCACGCGCGACGGGCCCCGGGCCGGACTCCCGGCCGGGCCCTTCGTGCTGGCGGTCGGCAACGCCCTGTACAACAAGAACTTCGCGACCCTCGCCCGCGCCGTGGTCGGGCTCGGCCGGCCGGGGATCGGGATCGTGCACGTGGGCGAGGATCCCGACGAGGCGATCGCCGCCGCGCTCGGCGGCGCCCCGGTGCCGCTGACGCGTCTGTCGCGGATCGACGACGACCGGCTGGCGGGCCTCTACCGCGCGGCCTTGTGCCTGTGTGTCCCGTCCTTCACCGAGGGGTTCTGCCTGCCCGTGCTGGAGGCGCAGGCCCTCGACTGCCCGGTTCTCTGCTCGGACCGCTCCGCGACGCCCGAGATCGCCGGAGCCGGTGCCCTGACCTTCGATCCCGCCGACGCTGCGGCGCTGACCACGGGCCTGCGCCGCCTGCTCGACGAACCAGGGCTCCGGGCCACGCTGATCGCGCGCGGCCGCGACAATGTCCGTCGGTACGACTGGGCCGAAACCGCCCGCCGCTACGAGGGCCTGCTGCTCGACGCGCTCCGGGACGGCGCTCCGGCGCGCCCCGCTCGGGAGGTGCCGCATGCGCATCCTGCACCTTAGCTCGCTCTATCCGCCCGAGCAGGTCGGGGGCGCCGAACTGATGGTCGAGACACTCGCCCGCACCCAGGCGGGCCTCGGCCATGACGTTGCCGTCGTCTGCGCGGCACGGGCGCAGGGCGAGCCGGTCCTTCAGGACGGCGTCACCGTCTATCGGACCGGGCACGGAACGCCCTTCCACATCCTCGACTGGCCTGAACGTGGGCGGCTCGACCGCCTTCGCTACAAGCTCGCCGCGCAGTGGAACCGACCCACGCTCGACCGGATGGCGGCGGCGGTCCGGGATTTCGAACCCGATCTCGTGAACACGCACTCGATCTCCGAGCTGCCGCCGGCGCTCTGGCCGATGCTCCGGCAGCTCGGACTGCCGATCGTGCACACGCTCCACGACTTCACCAGTCTCTGCACCAACGGCGCGATGGTGCGGGACGGCCGGCCTTGTGACGGTCAGCATCTCAAATGCCGCCTCTACGGTGGGATCCACCGGCGCTGTCAGCGCGCCGTGACGGCTCTGGCCGCCGTGGGCTCAGACATCCTCGAGCGTCATCTCGATGCCGGGTTCTTCACCGACGTGCCGCCGGCGCTGCGCCGGGTGATCTGGAATCCGATCCCGCCCGGCCTGCCGCCGGCACGGCGTCCGCGGGTTCCGGGGGCGCCGGTTCGGTTCGGCTATCTGGGTCGGATCGAGGCCGCCAAAGGCTTCGACACGCTCCTCGAAGCCTGCCGGAGCCTGCCGCGGGCAGGCTGGAGCCTCTCCGTTGCCGGCCGCGCCGTGGACGGGCTCGACCACTACCGCGCCCGGGCCGAGGGCCTGCCCGCGACCTTCCTGGGTTACGCGGAGCGCGACGCCTTCCTGGATGGCATCGACTGCCTCGTCGTCCCCCCGATCTGGCCCGAACCCTTCGGCCGGACGGTGGCGGAAGCCTACGGGCGCGGCGTCCCGGTGATCGGAACCGCAAGCGGCGGCATCGGCGAGCAGGTCGGACCGGGGCCGTGGCTGGTGCCACCGGGCGATGCCCCGGCACTCGCCGCCGCGATGGCCCGGATCGTCGCGGAGCCCGCCCGCCTCGCAGAGGGGCTTGCCCGCGCCGCCCGCGTCCGCGCCGGCACCGACCCGGTCGTCGTCGCGGCCGCCTATCTCGACCTCTACGCCGCGACCCGCGACGCGGCCCGCCCCGAACTGCCTCTCGAGCTTTCCGCGCGCGCGGAGCGCCCGCACCTCAGCGAGTGCCGTCCATGATCACCCCGACCCTGTCCTCGACCTATGCCCGGATCCTCACCGAGGAGCCGCGCTCCCAGGGCCAGGACCGGCCGAGCGATCAGGGCGCCGCACGCGCGGTGACCGGCCCCTTGCGGATCCTGCACCTCAGTGCCCTCTATCCGCCCTACATCGTGGGCGGCGCCGAGCGCTCGGTGGAGCACCTCGCCGAGGAACTGGTCGCCTCTGGCCACACGGTTGCGGCGGCCTGCATCGCCCGGGAGCCGGAGTCCAAGAGCGTGCGCGGCGGCGTCACCGTCTACCGCATGGCGCACCACAACGATTTCTGGCTGGAGGACTGGCCCAAGGCGACCCGGTTCGGCCGCGCCTGGGCCAAGCTCAAGCAGCAATGGAATTTCGCCGTCGCGGCCGAATTCGGCCGCGTCCTCGACGATTTCCGGCCCGACATCGTCAACACGCACTCGCTGCTCGACGTCTCGACCCTGGTCTGGCGCGAGGCGGCCAAGCGCGGGATCCCGATCGTCCACACGGTCTGCGAGTACGACCTGATCTGCGGCAA
>NZ_BACT01000388.1:0-1136 GCF_000333255.1 Methylobacterium sp. B1
CGTCTTGCACGGCGTCGGACCTCCCTGGCGGCTCTCCGGCGGGATGCCTCGCCCCTGAGCGCCCTGCCGGTGCTAGGCCGGCTCGGCGCCCTGGCCCTGGAGATCGCGCGGGCGGCGCGCGCCTGCGACGTCGTCTACGCGAATTCGCAGAAGGCTTTCCTGCTGTCCGCCTTCGCCGCGCGCTGCGTCGGACGCCCCCTGGTCTGGCACCTGCACGACATCCTCGACAGCGCGCATTTCGGGCGGGCCCAGCGCATCGCCCAGGTGTGCCTCGCCAATCTCTGCGCGACCCGGGTGATCGTGCCGTCCGAAGCCGCAGCGCGGGCCTTCGTTCAGGGCGGGGGACGCCGATCCCTGATCCGTATCGTGCCGAACGGCCTCGACCTCGACCGCGACCCCCGGCCCGCCGCGGCGCTGCGCGCGGAACTCGGCCTTCCGGCGGGTCCGCTCGTGGGCGTGTTCAGCCGCATCGCGCCCTGGAAGGGACAGGACGTGCTGATCGAGGCGCTCGCGCGCCTGCCCGGCCTCCACTGCATCGTGGTGGGGGCGCCGCTCTTCGGCGAGGATGCCTACGCGGCGCATCTGAGGGACCTTGTGGCCAAGTACCGGCTGTCGGACCGGATCACGTTCCTCGGCCAGCGCGACGACGTCCCCCGACTGATGCAGGCGGTCGACGTGGTCGTGCACCCCTCAGTCGATCCGGAACCGTTCGGCCGCACCCTCGTCGAGGCGATGCGCGTCGGCGTGCCGGTGGTCGCCACGGATGCGGGTGCCTCTGCGGAGATTCTCGACGGCGGCGCGGCCGGAACGCTGGTGCCGCCACGGCGACCGGACCGTTTGGCCGCTGCCCTGTCGGAGCTGCTCGAAAACCCCGACGCCTTCGCGACGCGAACCGATCTCGCCCGGGAACGGGCATTGTCCCGCTACGCAGCGGACCGGATGCAGCGCGCGCTCGCCGACATCATCCTCCAGGTCGCCGGCCGCGCCTGACGGGCCGGCAATCCCTCCCCTCTCGCTCGGAGCCGTCAGAACCGCAATGCCGCGCGTCCTCGTCAACATGCCGAGCCAGCATGCCGGTCGGCCGTCGGGCGTCGCCCTCGTCGCCTTCCGGGTGATCGCCGGCCTGATCGCGCGCG
>NZ_BACT01000387.1:0-2212 GCF_000333255.1 Methylobacterium sp. B1
CCCTCGCGCGGCAGCCAGGGGCAGGAAGTCTCCTACGGCGACAAGACGCTCAAGGTCAAAACGCTCGACACCTACGACTCCACCGACACCGATATCTGCCTGATGTCGGCCGGCGGCGAGGCGTAGAAGGAATGGTCGCCCCGCATCGGCCAGCAGGGTTGCGTGGTCATCGATAACTCGTCGGCCTTCCGCTACGACGCCGACGTGCCGCTGATCGTGCCCGAGGTGAATGCCGACGCGGTGGTGGGCTTCACCAAGCGCAACATCATCGCCAACCCGAACTGCTCGACCGCGCAGCTGGTCGTCGCGCTCAAGCCCCTCCACGAGGCGGCGACGATCAAGCGCGTCGTGGTCTCGACCTACCAGTCGGTCTCCGGCGCCGGCAAGGAGGCGATGGACGAGCTGTTCAACCAGACCCGCGCCGTCTTCACCGCCGGCGAGATCAAGCAGGGCGGCAAGTTCACCAAGCGGATCGCCTTCAACGTCATCCCCCACATCGATGTGTTCATGGAGGATGGCTACACGAAGGAAGAGTGGAAGATGGTCGCCGAGACCAAGAAGATGCTCGACCCGAAGATCAAGCTGACGGCGACCGCCGTCCGCGTTCCGGTCTTCATCGGGCACGCGGAAGCGGTCAACATCGAGTTCGAGCGGCCGCTCTCGGCCGAGAAGGCCACCGAGATCCTGCGCGCCGCCCCCGGCGTCTTGGTGATCGATAAGCGCGAGAACGGCGGCTACATGACGCCCCACGAGGCGGCCGGCGAGGATGCGACCTACATCTCGCGCATCCGCGAGGACGCGACCGTGGAGAACGGCCTGAACCTCTGGTGTGTCTCGGACAACCTGCGCAAGGGCGCGGCCCTCAACGCGGTGCAGATCGCCGAGATTCTGGTGAACCGCAAGCTCCTGAACCGGGCCAAGCGCGCGGCCTGAGGCCGGTCCTCCTCCCGGCGGGAGGAGGAGCCAGCACCGAAATCCTTGGGACAACGTCCCTAGGATTTGTCACGCGCCCGTCATCGTTCAGGCCCACGCCGCAGACCGGATCACGTGGAGATTCGGTATGCGGCGTTTCTTTGTGTCCTGTCTCGTCGGTCTGTCGATCGTCGGCGCGGCTCAGGCTCAGCCGCAGCCTCGGAATGTCGTCCTGTTCATCGCGGACGGGCTCCGCGACGGCATGGTGAACGCCGCGAACGCGCCGGCGATGGATGGCCTGATGAAGGCCGGGGTGCGGTTCACCAACACGCACTCCCTGTTCCCGACTTTCACGATGCCGAACGCCACCGCGATGGCGACCGGCCACATGCTGGGCGACACCGGCCAGTTCGGGAACACGATCTACACGGCCTTCCCGGTCCCCGGGGCCGGAGAGAGCCTCACGCCGTTTCTGGAGAGCGACCCCGTCCTCGGCGACGTCGACGCGCATTTCGCCGGCAACTACCTCAACGAGGAGACGATCCTGCGGGCGGCTCACGCCCAGGGGCTCTCCACGGCCAGCATCGGCAAGCTCGGCCCCTCCCTGATCTTCGACCACACGGCGCGCTCCGGACAGGACAGCATCCTGGTCGACGACAGCACGGGCCGGCCGAGCGGCATCCCGCTGAGCGACGACCTGCGCACGCGCCTGGATGCGGCCGGGCTTCCGCTGCAGGCGCCGACGCGGGGCGCCAACGGCCTGGCCGGAACCGCCGATTCGCCCGGGACGCTCGCCGCCAATGTCGAGCAGCAGGGCTACTTCACCGATGTGGCGACGAAGGCGGTCCTACCGCTGTTCAAAGCCCGCGGAAAACCCTTCGTGCTCGTCTACTGGTCGCGCGATCCCGACGGGACGCAGCACAATCAGGGCGACAGTCTCGGCCGGCTCGTCCCGGGGATCAACGGACCGACGAGCCTCGCGGCGATCCGCAACGCGGATGCCAACCTGGCCGCGCTGCTCGGCGCGCTGAAGGCGCTCGGTCTGGCGGAGACCACGGATGTGATCGTCACCTCCGATCACGGCTTCTCCACCATCTCCAAGGAGAGCGGGACCAGCTTCGCCGCGTCGCAGGCCTATAAAGGCGTGCCGAAGGGGCAGCTTCCGCCGGGCTTCCTCGCCATCGATCTCGCGCATGATCTCGGGCTCGGCCTGTTCGATCCGGATGCCAGGGGCATCAGGCTTCGCGCCGACGCCTTTCCGAGCCGGGCCACGGCCTGATCGGCGCGGAACCGGCAAGCC
>NZ_BACT01000386.1:0-1414 GCF_000333255.1 Methylobacterium sp. B1
CGGAGCGGGCTTCAGCACAACGCGTTAGCCTGCAGGGCGGGATTGCGGAGGGCGCTCCGGACGTAGCCGGAACGCGGTTCGCGGTCGCGCCGCCGCCCAGGATCCACCGGTCAGGCGGACGTCTTGGACGGGTAGCGGCAGAGGTCCGCGATGAGGCAGCGCGGGCATTCGGGCTTGCGCGCCTTGCAGGTGTAGCGGCCGTGCAGGATCAGCCAGTGATGGGCGTGCCGGCGGTAGGGTTCCGGCACCAGCGCCTCGAGACCGGCCTGGACCTTATCGGTGGTCGAGCCGACGAAGAGGGGGATCCGGTTCGAGACCCGGAAGATATGGGTATCGACGGCGATCCGCGGAACCCCGAAGGCGATATTCAGGACGACGCTCGCGGTCTTGGCGCCGACGCCGGGCAGCACCTGCAGGGCCTCCAGGCTCGCCGGCACCGTGCCACCGTGCTGCTCCACGAGGATGCGCGAGAGGGCGACGACGTTCTTCGCCTTGGTGTTGAACAGCCCGATCGTCCGGACGAAATCGCGGACCCGGTCCTCGCCCAATGCCAGCATGGCCTCGGGTGTGTCGGCGACCGCGAAGAGCGGCCCTGTGGCGAGGTTGACCCCACGGTCCGTCGCCTGGGCCGAAAGCACGACGGCGACCAGAAGGGTGAACGGATTGACGTAGTGGAGCTCGCCCTTCGGCTCCGGCTCCGCCGCGTGGAAGCGGCGGAAGATCTCGGCGAGGGTGGCGGCATCGACCGCCTCGGGGGCGGTGTCGCCATGCCCCGAGCGTGCCGTCCCGATCGGACCGCCGCGGCGGACCGCGGCCGCGCTCATCAGCGCACTCTTCGAGACGACCGGATCCGCTTTCCTGGAATCGCCCTTGGAATCGCCCTTGGATGTGCGCTTTGGCGCGGCCCGGGACGGCACCGTCGCCCGGATTGCGGCATCGCCACCGGAGCGATCCGTCACGGGAGTGGGAGTCTTTCTGGCGGACATCGGCGCGTTATATGGATCGCATGGCGAGCGGCAATCCTTCCGTCCATCCCTATGGGCTCGATCCAGACACGATCGACCGGCCCGTCTTCACCGCGACGATCCGGCCCCATCAATCCCTGAGCCGGCTCGGCTTCCGGGTGGTCATGACGGGCTGCTGCGCGGTCTCGCTCGTCGTCTCGATCTGGGCCTGGCGCATGGGTTTCTGGCCGGTGGCAGGGTTCTTCGGCCTCGACATGCTGGCGATCTACGCGGCCCTGAAAGTCAGCTTCCGCCGCGGGCGCTCCTTCGAGGAGGTCATGATCTCGCAGATCGAGATCCTGCTCGCCCGGGTGAGCCATCGGGGCGAGCGGCGCGAGTGGCGGTTCAATCCGCTCTGGACCAAGATCGAGACGGTGGAGGATGACGAGTACGGGCTTCAGCGCCTGACC
>NZ_BACT01000385.1:0-1093 GCF_000333255.1 Methylobacterium sp. B1
CTCTGTCCGTGCTCCGTGCAGGCCTGCCCGGCGGGCCCACCTGACATTGAAACGTTGACAGGAGCCGGCTCTTTCATAGTAATCGCGCGCGTGCCGCCCAGGACTGAGGCGGCACTTTCATTTGGAGCCGGCTCAACGCTGGCTCCCGGATCCTGCATGAAACGGAGATGGGACCCGTGACGTCAGCCCTTCTGCCGACCTACGTCCGCGCGCCGCTCGCCTTCGAGCGCGGCGAGGGCGCCTGGCTCGTGACGGAGGGCGGCGAGCGATACCTCGATTTCGGCGCCGGCATCGCGGTGAACGGCCTCGGCCACGCCCATCCGCACCTCGTCGGCGCGCTCACCGAGCAGGCGGGCAAGATCTGGCACACCTCGAACCTGTTCCAGATCCCCGGCGGCGAACGCCTCGGGCAGCGGCTCGTCGATGCGACCTTCGCGGACGTGGTGTTCTTCTGCAACTCGGGCGCGGAAGCCAACGAGGCGGCGATCAAGATCGCCCGCAAGTACCACGCGGCCGACGGCCATCCGGAGCGGTACCGGATCGTCACCTTCGCGGGCGCCTTCCACGGGCGGACCCTGGCGACTCTCGCGGCCGGCGGACAGCAGAAGTACATCGAGGGGTTCGGGCCGAAGGTCGAGGGGTTCGATCAGGTCCCGGCCGGCGACTGGGCGGCGCTGGAGGCGGTGATCGGGCCGGAGACGGCGGCGCTGATGATCGAGCCGATCCAGGGCGAGGGCGGCGTGCGGGTGATTCCCCACGCGGACCTGCGCCGGCTGCGCGAGATCTGCGACGCGAAGGGCCTGCTTCTGATCATGGACGAGGTCCAGACCGGCGTCGGCCGCACCGGCCGGCTGTTCGCCCATGAATGGGCCCGCATCACGCCGGACATCATGAGCGCGGCCAAGGGCATCGGCGGCGGCTTTCCCCTCGGCGCCTGCCTCGCCACCCGCGAGGCGGCCCGCGGCATGACCGCCGGCACGCACGGCACCACCTTCGGCGGCAACCCCCTCGCCATGGCGGTGGGCAACGCCGTGCTGGACGTCGTGCTGGAGGAGGGCTTCCTCGATCGCGTCGCCCGCTCCGGCCTGCTGCT
>NZ_BACT01000384.1:0-4365 GCF_000333255.1 Methylobacterium sp. B1
GCCGCTGATCGCCGGGACGCCGTCGCCGCGGCGCTGGCCCGGCTTGCCCTGCGCCTCCCGGATTTCGAGGCGGAGGCCGCCCTCGACCGGGCGCTGGCCAGCCCGGGCCTGCGCCGGGCCGCCCCGGAGACCGCGGCACGCCTCGCCCTCATCACGTACGCACGCCACGTCTTCACCGATTACGACGACCTCCTGGCCGACGGATACGACCGGGACAGCGCCCGGCACTTCGTCCTCGACGATCTCAACGCCGCGCTGGCCGCCTGGGGGGCCGCGCCGATCCCCGAGGACGAGGCCGGCGAGCCTGAGGCCGATCCGCGCTGAGGCGGTCGCGCGGGACCCCGCCATGCTGTAGGAGACCTGCCCGAGGCCGCCCGACGCGACCTGTTCCGGTGCGGCTTTTGGAGCGAGGCAGCAGACCATGAAGATCAGCGCGCGCAACGTTCTCAAGGGTACGGTCCTCTCCGTGGACAAGGGGGCGACCACCTCCCACGTGAAGATCGAGATCAGCCCCGGCCAAGTGGTCACCGCTTCGATCACCAACGAGGCTGTCGAATCCCTCAAGCTCGTCGCCGGCGGTCCCGCCTACGCGGTGATCAAGGCTTCCGACGTCATGGTCGCCGTCGACTGAGGGCGTCCTCGCGCCGTCCCCTCATCCCGAGGCCTGCGCTGCGCTCCGGCACCGCAGGACGCGGATGGGACGGACGGCTGAGACCATGCTCCGCTTTCGCGCCGTGACCGCCGGCGGATAGGATGCGGTCCGGATCGGAGGAGTTCAACCCGTGCAGAAGACCGTGCTCGGCATCGAGACCACCTGCGATGAGACCGCCGCCGCCGTGGTGTCGGTCGACGAGGATGGTGTCGGCCAGATCCGCGCCAACGAGGTACTGAGCCAGATCGCCGAGCACGCGGCCTATGGCGGCGTCGTGCCGGAGATCGCCGCCCGCGCCCACGTGGAGGTGCTCGACCGGCTGATCGCCCGTGCCCTCGACCGGGCCGGGACCGGCTTCCGGGACCTCGACGGCATCGCGGTGGCCGCCGGCCCCGGGCTGATCGGCGGCGTGCTGGTCGGCCTCGTCACCGCCAAGACCCTGGCGCTCGTGACCCGCAAGCCCCTGCTCGCCGTCAACCATCTGGAAGCCCACGCGCTCACGGCGCGGCTCACCGACGGCGTCGCCTTCCCGTACCTGCTGCTCCTGGTCTCGGGCGGCCACACCCAGCTCGTCGCCGTGCGCGGCGTCGGCGACTACGTGCGGCTCGGCTCGACCGTCGACGACGCCATCGGCGAGGCTTTCGACAAGGTCGCCAAGCTCCTCGGCCTCGGCTATCCCGGTGGTCCCGCGGTCGAGCGCATGGCCGAGGCCGGCGATCCCGAGCGCTTCGCCCTGCCCCGGCCGATGCTCGGCCGCCGCGAGGCCGACTTCTCCCTCTCGGGCCTCAAGACCGCCGTGCGGATCGAGGCCGAGCGGATCGCCCCGCTGGCCGAGCGCGACGTCGCCGATCTCTGCGCGAGCTTCCAGGCCGCCGTGGTCGACGTGGTGGTGGACCGCGCCCGGGTCGCCCTGCGCGCCTTCTCGGACGTGGCCGGACGGCCCACCGCCCTGGTGGCGGCGGGGGGCGTGGCGGCCAACGGTGCCATCCGGCGGGCGCTGGCCGCCCTGGCCGGCGAGGCGGGCCTGAGCTTCGTGGCGCCGCCCCTGCCGCTCTGCGGCGACAACGGCGCGATGATCGCCTGGGCCGGGCTGGAGCGCCTGCGCCTCGGGCTGGTGGACGACCTCACGGCCCCGGCGCGGCCCCGCTGGCCGCTGGCGGCCCGGGCGGCGGTGCCGGCCGGATGAACCCGGCGGACCGGCGCACGCATTGGCGGGATTTGGTGGAGCGCCGCCTGCCCGAAGCCGTCCGTCCGGACTGGCCGGTGCGGCTCGACCATTGCTTCGCCCGCATCCTCCTGGACAATGCCTGCGGCGGCCCCTGGCGCGACCATACCCGCCCGCCCGCCTATGCCACCATGCCGCTCGGTCAGCTCGAGATCGCGATCGCGCTGGGCGAGGCGGTGCTCGCCGGCCGGGCGGACCTCGCGCTCCTGAACCGCCGCTCCCTGGCCTGGCGCGGCAAGATCGCCGCCGCCCCGGTGCCGGAGGCCCTCCGGGACGGCGACCTGACCCTCCGCCGCTGGCGGCCGGAGGATACGGCGCCCTTCGCGGCGCTCAACGCCGATCCGGCGGTGATGGCTCATTTCCCGCGGCCCCGGACCGAGGCGGAGAGCGCCGCCGAGGCCGACCTTTGCGACCGCCGCTTCGTGGCGGACGGGTTCGGCCCCTGGGCCCTGGAGCATGCGGGCCGGTTCATCGGCTTCGCCGGCCCGATGCGGATCCTGCGACCCCTGCCCTTCCCGGGGGGCGACCGGCCCGGAACGACGGTCGAACTGGCCTGGCGCCTCGCACGCGAGGCCTGGGGCCACGGCTTCGCCACCCGGGCCGCGCGGCTCGCCCTCGCCGATCTCGCCGGGCGCTGCAGGATCCGGAGCGTCGTGGCCTTCACGGCGGTCGGCAACGACCGCTCCCGGGCCGTGATGGAGCGCCTCGGCCTGAGGCCGGCCGGGACATTCCCGCATCCGGCGGTGCCGGAGGGGCCGCTGCGCGCGCACGTGCTCTACCGGCTGGACTGCGCGGACAGGGAGGAAGCGGCATGAGCGCGGAGACCCCGATCAACGTCGTCGGCGGCGGGGCCTGGGGCACGGCGCTGGCCAACGCCGCCGCCGGGGCCGGCCATCCCGTCACCCTCTGGCTGCGCGATGCGCAGGCCGCGGCCGCCCTCCAGGCCCAGCGGGAGAATCCGCGCTACCTGCCGGGCGTGCCGCTGCATCCCGCGATCCGCGCGACGGCCGATGCCGACGCCCTCGCGGGCGCCCGGGCGACGCTCGTGGTGGTGCCCGCCCAGACCATGCGCGGCGTGCTGGAAACTCTGCGCGGTCCCCTGGCCAGCGCCGGGCCGGTGATCCTCTGCGCCAAGGGAATCGAGCGCGGCAGCGACAGCTTCATGAGCGCGGTGGCCGAGCAGGTCCTACCCCCCGGTGTGCCCGTGGCGGTCCTGTCCGGCCCGAGCTTCGCAGCCGACGTCGCCCGCGGCCTGCCCACCGCCGTGACCCTGGCGGCGGCCGATGCCGGCCTCGCCGCCGGCTTGAGCGCCCTGCTGTCCGGGCCGAGCTTCCGCCTCTACCACACCGACGACGTGCGGGGCGTCGAGATCGGCGGCGCCGGCAAGAACGTGCTGGCCATCGCCTGCGGGATCGTGGTGGGGCGCGGCCTCGGTGAGAGCGCCCGGGCGGCGCTGATCGCCCGGGCCTTCGCCGAACTGATGCGCTTCGCCCGCGCCTTCGGCGGGCGGCCCGAGACGCTGATGGGGCTCTCGGGGCTCGGTGACCTCGTGCTCACCGCCTCCTCGCCGCAATCGCGCAACTTCGCTTTCGGCCAGCGGCTCGGCGCCGGCGCCAGCCCGGCCGAGGCCGCGGGCGGCAAGCTCGCCGAGGGGGCGTTCACCGCCGCGGCCCTCGCGGGCCTCGCCGCCGCGAAGGGTCTCGAGATGCCGGTGGCGGAAGCCGTCGCCGCCATCGTGGCCGGCTCGGCCAGCGTCGACGACGTGATCGCCGGCCTGCTGGCCCGGCCGCTGCGCGGGGAGACCGACTGAGGGCGCCCTCCCCGGGGCGCAGGCCGCCGACGCACCCGGTGCCCGGACCCGGGACCGCGCATCCGGGTCTCTGGCGGGCGCTGGGGGCAGGCCCTGCGTGATCCGTCACGGCTCCGCCTCGATCCGCCGCCCAGGGGCTCGGCCCTCTGGTCGCGTGGCTGTCGACGACGGGGCCGGGGGCGCTGCGCGGAGCGCCTCCCCGGATCGCGGATCGGACCCGCGACAGCGTCGGCAGCCCGACCGCGGGGCCGCCATCGACCACCTCCGCCGGGATGAGCCGGCGCCGGGGCCGCCCCTCTTCGAGGTGAGGCGACCGGCCCGATGCGCCTCAGGCCACGGCGGCCGCCCGGTCCGGCGCCGCGCCGTGGGTGTGGGTGGAAAAGCGCGCGATCGGCTCGGGTCGGCCCAGCAGATAACCCTGGGCGAGGGTGCAGTTCTCCTGCGCCAGGAAGGACAGCTCCTCGGCGGTCTCCACGCCCTCCGCCACCACGGCGAGCCCCAGACCCCGACCCAGCCCCAGCACGGAGCGCACGATCGCGGCCCCCTGCGGGTTGCTGTGGACCGCCTTGATGAACGAGCCGTCGATCTTGATCCGGTCGAACGGGAAGGCGCGCAGGTTCGACAGCGAGGAATAGCCGGTGCCGAAATCGTCCATGGCGATCTGCACGCCGAGCGCCT
>NZ_BACT01000383.1:0-17443 GCF_000333255.1 Methylobacterium sp. B1
CGCCAAGCGCCTCACCGAGGCGATGCAGGTCGCCCCGCACTTCTACCTGACGGTGGATTGCGAGCTCGACGCGCTGATGAAGCTGCGGGAGACGCTCAACGGCTCCGCGGCCAAGGACAAGGACGGCGTCACGAGGCCGGCATCCGCCTGGCTCTCGCTGCCGATCACCGGACGCCCGAGGCCGGCGACCAGGAACGCCGCGACGCCCGCAGGCTCGGCGAAGCCGGCATCGACCCACAGGGCGATTCCCGGGCAGGCACGGGCAATCGCCTCCAAGGCGCGGAGGTCGGGCGCGGCGCGATCGATGATCGCGTCGAGGTCGGCGACGTAGAGGATCCCGGCGGGCCACGCATCGACCAGCCCGCGGGCCACCGCGTCCGGCGCCGAGCCCTTTGCCAAGGGCGTCTCGATCGGGGCATAGGAGGAGCGCTCACCCCGGCGCGCCCGCACCACGCGGCCGCCCCGGAGATCGAGCACCGGGATCACCGCGAAGCCGGGGCGCCCGATCCTGTGGTCCATCGAGGCGCTCATCGCGGTCCCATGCGCTCATCAAACCCAATGACGATCGGGTGGGACCTCGGCGGGGTCCACGTCAAGGTCGCCCTGGTGGAGGACGGCCGCGTCGTGGCCGCCGCCCAGGTGCCGTGCCCGCTCTGGCAGGGCCTACCGGCCCTCGACCGGGCGCTGGAGGCCGCCCCCGACTGGGCCCGCGGCGCGGCCCTGCACGCCGTGACCATGACGGGCGAACTGACCGATTGCTTCGCCGACCGGCGCGACGGCGTCGCGGCCCTGTCCGGATGGGCTGAATCTCACCTTGCCGGAACCGTGCGGATCTATGCCGGCCGCTCCGGCTTCGTCGCCCCGGAGGCGGCCGCCTCCCTGTCGGCGGACGTGGCCTCGGCCAACTGGCACGCCACCGCGGCCCTCGCCGGCCGGGTCGTCCCGGACGCGCTCCTGATCGATATCGGCTCGACCACCGCCGACCTGATTCCCATCGTGGGCGGGCGGCCGGCCGCGACCGGCTACAGCGATGCCGAGCGGCTGGAGACCGGCGAGCTCGTCTATACCGGCGCGGTGCGCACGCCGGTGATCGCGCTGTCCGGCCACGCCCCCTTCGCGGGCCGCCGGACCCGGCTGATGACCGAGACCTTCGCCCACATGGCGGACGTCTACCGCATCCTCGGCCTGCTCCCCGAAGGCGCCGACCAGCAGCCGAGCGGCGACCGCAAGGGCAAGACGGTCGCCGAGAGCGAGACCCGGCTCGCCCGGATCGTCGGGCGCGACCGGGCGGAGGCGCCCGCCTCGGCCTGGACGGCGCTCGCCGCCCACTTCGCCGAGGCGCAGCTGCGCCTGCTCCACGACGCGGCGGCGGACCTCCTCAGCCGGCCCGATCTCGGCGCGGACGCGCCCCTCGTCCTATGCGGCGCCGGCGCCTTCGTGGGCGCCCGCCTCGCGGAGCGGCTCGGCCGGCCGGCGACGCCGCTGGTGGCGCTGCTGGCGGACCGGATCGCCGGCGCGCGCGACGGGATCTCGACCTGTGGACCGGCGGTGGCGGTCGGCCTCATCGCCGCGGAGGAGGCAGTCGCATGAGTGCAATCAAGATCCTGGCCCGGATCCTGACGGCCCGGGTGGGGCCGCATATCGAATTGGCCGTGGAGACGGAATCCGGGGAGGTTCTGAAGGTGCTCGCCACCGAGGACCAGATCGACCGGCTGGTCGACGAGCTGGACGACATCCTCAACTCGCCGGCCGACCCGGAGGATGACGGGCCGCCCCAGGCGGCCTGACGCCGCGGGCCGTTCGGATCGCCATGAGCCTGATCGCCGCCAAGATCATCGTCACGCCGACGCTGATGTGGGCCGTCTCGGCGGCGGCGCGGCGATGGGGCAGCCTCGTCGGCGGCCTGCTCTCGGGGCTACCGCTCACCTCGGCGCCGATCTCGATCTACCTCGCCGCCGAGCAGGGCGAGCGTTTCGCCGCCGACGCCGCGATCGGCTCGGTGGAGGGGCTGGGCGCGGTCACGGCCAGCTATCTCGCCTACGCCGTCTCCGCGCCACGGATGGGGATCCTCGCCGCCATCCTCTTCGCTCTGGCGGCCTTCGTCCTCGGCGGCGCCCTGCTGCACGGACTCCTCCAGCCCGGCCTGTGGCTCGCCACGGCGATCGACCTGCCGGCGATGGCGCTGGTGGTCGCCCTGTGCCGGCCGCGCGTGGGGACCGAGGCGCCGGTCCGCCGGTCGCGCCCGCCGCGCTGGGACATGCCGGCCCGGCTCGCCGCCGCCACGGCCCTGGTCCTGCTGGTCTCGACGCTGGCGCCACATCTCGGCTCCGGCCTGAGCGGCGTCCTGGCGCCGATCCCGATCATCTCCTGGCCGCTGATCGTCTTCGCCCGGGTTCAGGACGGTGTCGGCGCCGCCCTCGACGTGGTGCGCGGCAGCGCCCAGGGCGCGTTCGGCGTGCTCGCCTTCTATGTCTGCGTGCACCTGCTGCTCGGGCGAATCGACCCGGTCGCGGCCTACGCCGTGTCCATCGCGGTCTCAGCGCTCTGCGTGCTGCCGTGGCTCGTCGCGCGGCGCCGCCCGCGGGCCGCGTGACCGAGCCGCGCCGACGCGACAGCGGAGGAGATTCATGCTGCCGGATACGGGGATCCCGACCCTCACCCCGGGCTACGCGGCGGTGCCGCCGGGCCATCTCGCCACCATCGTCACCAGCCTGGAGATGATCCGCCCGCCGCCCCCGCGTCCCGGACGGCCGTTCCCGCCGGGGCTCGCCCTCGAGCCCCTGGCGCGCACCGACCCGGAGACCTACCGGACCCTGTTCCGGGAGGTCGGCGCCGACTGGCTCTGGTTCTCGCGGCTCACACTGGCGGACGGGGCGCTGGCGGCGATCCTGGCCGACGGGGACGTCGAGATCTTCGCGCTCCGGCGGGACGGGCGGAACGTCGGCATGCTGGAACTCGATTTCCGCAGGCCCGGCACCTGCGAGCTGGTCTTTCTCGGACTGACCGGGGACGCGGTCGGAACCGGGATCGGCCGCACGCTGATGAACGCGGCGATCGGCCGGGCCTGGGCGCGTCCGATCACGCGGTTCTGGGTGCATACCTGCACCCTGGACCATCCCGGCGCGCTCGCCTTCTACCGGCGCTCGGGCTTCGTCCCCTTCGCGGTCCATGTCGAGGTCGCGCCCGATCCGCGGCTCGACGGGACCCTGCCGCGCACCTGCGCTTCGCACGTGCCGCGGCTCGGCTGACGCGACACGGAGATGCGGAAACCAAAAGACCCGCGGCCTCGCGGCCGCGGGTCTCGTGTCGTCAATCGTTCGGGCCGGTCAGGCGGCGGTGCGCTTGCGGGCTTCCTGCTTCGTGTCGACGCCGGCCGCTTTGATCTCGGACAGCTTCTGCGCGACGTTGCGCGAGAACACGAACTCGGCCGGGCGCTGGTTCTCCAGGCTGACCTCGGGGGCCATCGCGCCGTCGGTCTTGATGCCGCGGATCGCGTGCACCAGCGGCTTCCAGGGCTTGCGGACCGAATCGACCACCGAGGAGGCCTCGTAGCCCGAGTGGACCATGCAGTCGGCGCACTTCTCGTAGTTGCCGGTGCCGTAGGAATCCCAGTCGGTGGTCTCCATCAGCTCCTTGAAGGTCGCCGCGTAGCCCTCGCCGAGCAGGTAGCAGGGCTTCTGCCAGCCGAACACGGTGCGGGTCGGGTTGCCCCACGGGGTGCAATGGTAGGTCTGGTTGCCGGCCAGGAAGTCGAGGAACAGGCCCGACTGCTGGAAGGTCCACTTCTCGCGGCCCTTCTCCTTGCCGTGCCGGAACACGCCGCGGAACAGGTCCTTCGTCGCCTTGCGGTTCAGGAAGTGCTTCTGGTCGGGGGCGCGCTCGTAGGCGTAGCCGGGGGAGACGGTGATGCCGTCGATACCCATCCGGGTCACGCTGTCGAAGAAGTCGGCGATCTTCTCCGGCTGGGAATTGTTGAAGAAGGTGCAGTTGATGGTGACGCGGAAGCCCATCTCCTTGGCCTTCGCGATCGCCGCCACGGCCTTGTCGTAGACGCCGCGCTGGCACACCGACTGGTCGTGCATCTCCTTGTCGCCGTCCAGATGGATCGACCACGTGAAGTACGGGCTCGGCTTGTACTCCTTGATCTTCTTCTCGAGGAGCAGCGCGTTCGTGCAGACGATCGCGAACTTCTTCTGGGCGATGATGCCCTCGACGATCTGCGGCAGATCCTTGTGCAGGAGCGGCTCGCCGCCGGCGATCACCACCACCGGAGCGCCACACTCGCGCACCGATTCGAGGGCGTCGGCGACCGGCAGGCGCTTGTTCAGGATCTCGTCCGGATAGTCGATCTTGCCGCAGCCGGCGCAGGCCAGGTTACAGCGGAACAGCGGTTCCATCATCATCACAAGCGGGTAGCGCTTGCGGCCCGTGATGTGCTGCTTCAGGATGTAGCCGCCGATCTTCGCGACGTACCGGAGGGGGATACCCAAGATTGCGGCTCCTTACTTCGTCGACCCCGGGGCATTGGGGTGCTTAACGCGAAAAAATCTCGAATTCCAGCGATCTAGCTTGGAACTAATCTGAAACGACCCCGTTTCGGCGAGGTCATGACATCTTATCCTGCTCCTGACGCAACGGCGCCACACGCACCGCTCCCGCGGGATCCGTGGGCGGAGACGTCCGATCGTTGAGGACAGCACGTGCATTGCGTCGGCAATACGACCGGAATCCCAAGATTCTGGTGGCCGCGCCAGGATCGCCGTGCGCTAGCGCACACGGACAGGCGCGGGATGCGCGCCACAGCGGCCGCGTTGCAATCTGGCATCGCCCTCTTTACTGAGCCTCGTGGCCGCGATGCAAGTCCCGGCCCGCGGCGGGTGACCCGACCGCGGACCGCATCATCGGGCGGAGTCGGGTCCTGGACGCGCAAGGCGTGGCCAGAACGGGCAGTGCGGCGTTCCTCGAACCCGATGCGCACCCGACCGGATCGCGGCGCGATCGGCCGGCGGAGCCCGGGGCCCGTCCGTGTCGGTGGGCGGGGTCTGGACCGGACGAATGACAGGAGCCGGTCGCGCATGGGGCGCGTCCGATGCGAACAGGCAGGGTGCTCGTGATCGAAAGTCTCGTCGCGTTCTCGGTGCGGTATCGGTGGATCGTGATCGCCTTCACGGCGTTCGTCACGGTCGCGAGCCTCGGGGTCGCGGCGCACCTGTTCCGAATCAACACGGATGTCGAGCGGCTGATCGACCCGAAGGAGCCGTGGCGGCAGGACGAGATCAATTTCGAGAAGGCGTTCCCGCAGCGCAGCAACACGATCGTCGCGGTGATCAACGGCGAGACGCCCGAGGAGACCGAGGAGGCGGCCGCCAACCTCGCCAAGGCGCTGACCGCCCACAAGAACCTGATCGAGACGGTCTACCGGCCCGATGGCGGCCCGTTCTTCAACAAGAACGGCCTGCTGCTGATGTCGCAGGCGGACCTCGACAAGACCCTCGAAGCGCTGACCCAGCAGCAGGGCCTGCTCGGGCCGCTCGCCGCCGATCCGTCCCTGCGGGGCGTGATGCGGGTGCTGACGCTGGGCGCCCGCGGCGTGAAGACCGGCGACGCCAAGCTCGAGGATCTCGAGAAGCCCATGGGGCAGATCGACGACACGCTGCAGAAGGTGCTGGCCGGCAAGCCGGCGCGGATGTCGTGGCAGGAGCTGCTGTCGGGGGGCCAGACCAGCGTCACCGACAAGATGAAGTTCGTGGTGATCCAGCCGGTCCTCGACTTCAACGCCCTGGAGCCCGGCTACCAGGCGACCAAGCTGATCCGCAACGTCGCGAAGGATCTGGGGATCGACGGGCAGAACGGCCTGCGCATGCGCCTGACCGGCACGGTGGCGGTGGCGGACGAGGAGTTCGCGACGCTGTCGGAGGATGCGGGCCTCAACAACAGCATCATCGTCGGCGCGATCGTGCTGTTCCTGTGGCTGGCCCTGCGCTCGGGCAAGCTCGTCGGCGCGGTGATCATCACCACCTTCGCGGGTCTCGTGGTCACGGCCGCCCTGGGCCTCGTCATGGTCAAGGAGCTGAACCCGATCTCGGTGGCCTTCGCGGCCCTGTTCGTCGGGCTCGGCATCGATTTCGGCATCCAGTTCTCGGTGCGCTACCGGGCGGACCGCTACGAGCAGCCGACCCTGGAGAGCGCGATCCGCGCCGCCGCCCGCGGGGTCGGCTGGTCTCTGACGCTCGCCGCGGTGTCGCTGGTCGCGGGCTTCTTCGCCTTCCTGCCCACGGCCTTCCGGGGCGTGTCGGAGCTTGGCCTGATCGCCGGCGTCGGCATGGTGGTGGCCTTCCTGTTCTCCCTGACGCTGCTGCCCGCGCTGATCGCGGTGTTCAAGCCCGTGGGCGAGAAGGCGGCGGTGCAGACCAACTGGCTCGTCGGCGTCGATCCGTGGATCATCCAGCACCGCAAGCCGATCCTGATCGGCGTCGGCCTCGTGACCCTGGCCGGAGCGCCGCTGCTCTGGCACCTGCCGTTCGACTCGAACCCGATGCACCTGCGCAGCCCCAAGACGCAGTCCATCGCGACCTATCTGGACCTGATCAAGAATCCCGAGACCAGCCCGAACTTCATCGACGTGCTGGCGCCGAGCGTCGATGCAGTCCCGGCGCTGTCGAAGACGCTTCTGGCCCTTCCGGTCACCGCCTCGGTCAACAGCATCGACACGTTCGTCCCGCGCGACCAGGACAAGAAGCTGGCCCAGGTCGCCGATACGGCCCAGCTCCTCGACCCGGTGCTCAATCCCGGCCGCCGGCCGCCGCCGCCGACCGACGCCGACAACGTCAAGGCGCTCAAGGACGCCGCCGCGGCGCTCAACGGCCTCTCGACCGACGCCAAGGGCGACGCGAAGGGCGCCCAGGAGGCCAAGCGCCTCGCCGGCACCCTCGACAAGCTCGCCGCCGGCCCGGTGCAGATCCGCGAGGCGGCTTCGGTGGCGCTGACCAAGGACCTCGTGCCGCTGCTGGCGCGCCTGCGCGACCTGCTGCATCCCGAGAAGATCACGCTGGAGAACCTGCCGCCGCAGCTCAAGGCCGACTGGGTGGCGGCGGACGGGCGTGCGCGCATCGAGGTCCACCCCAAGGGTGATTCGAACGACGACACGGTCCTGCGCCGCTTCTCGGACGAGGTCCTGAAGGTCGCCCCGCACGCCACCGGTGCGCCCGTGGCCACGACGCAGTCGAGCTACACGATCCTGGGCGCCTTCGTGCAGGCGGCGGTGACGGCCTTCGTGCTGATCTTCGTCATCCTGTCGGTCGCCCTGCGGAAACCCTGGGACGTGGCGATGACCCTCGGCCCGCTGGTGATCGCGACCCTCTGGACGCTCATGGCGATGCGCATCGTCGGCATGCCGCTGAACTTCGCCAACATCATCGCCCTGCCGCTGATGCTCGCGGTCGGCGTAGCGTTCCACATCTACTACGTGATCGCGTGGCGGGCGGGCGTGACCGACATGCTCGCCTCCAGCCTGACCCGGGCGATCTTCTTCTCCGCGCTGACCACCGGCAGCGCCTTCGGATCGCTGGTCCTGTCGAGCCATCCGGGCACGGCGAGCATGGGCAAGCTGCTGGCGCTGTCGCTGTTCTTCACCCTGGTGGCGGCGTTCTTCGTGGTGCCGGCGACCCTCGGTGAGCCGCCGGCGCAGCCCGACGATGACCGTCCGGAAGCCGAGAAGGCGGCCGGCGCGGCCCTGCGCAAGACCGCCCCGCACCAGGATCCGGTGCCGGCCAAATAGGACGGGCCGAGTCGCGCCGGCCGGTCGCGGCCGGCGCTACGGAAGGCCTCAGAGGGCCTTCTCGAAGAAATGGTCCGGGTAGGGGTCGTCGTTGAACCGGTCGATCTCCACCCAGCCCGATCGCCGGTAGAGCGTCAGGGCCTCGGGGAGGGCACTGTTGGTGTCGAGCCGCAGCGTCCGGATCCCGAGGTCGCGGGCGGCCACCTCGGCCGCCTGCATCAGCCGCTTGGCAAGGCCCAGCCCGCGGGCCGCGGGATCGATCCAGAGCCGCTTGATCTCCGCGACCGCGCCGCCGTTCCCCTTGAGCCCGACGCATCCGACCGGCAGCCCGTCGCCGCTCGCGAGCAGGAACACGCCGCGTGGGCGCACCATGGCGGCGGCCTCGGGGTCGCACGACCGGGCGACGTCGAACCCGCCGGCGAATCGGCTGGCCAGCTCGGCGTAGTAGGCGTCGAGGCAGGCGCGGGACGCTGCGCCGGTCGGATCAGTCTCCGTGATGGCGATGGCGTCGTGGCTGAGAACGAGGGCGACCCGGTCCATGGCGTGCAGGAGCGCGTCCACCTGCGGCGCGCGCTCCAGCAGGGCGACGGCGCGGGCATCCGACAGCGCCTCGTAGGCCGCGAACTCGCTCCGCCCGGCCTCGGTCAGCGACGCGATCCGGCGACGGGCATCCGCGGGATGCGGCGCCGTCGCGACCAGTCCCTCCTCCTCCAGGCCCCGCAGGAGACGGCTCATCAGGCCGGAATCGAGGCCGAGATAGGTGCGGATCGCGCCGACCTCCGTGCGCCCGGCCCCGATCGCGTTCAGGACGCGCGCGGCCCCCAGGGGACGGCCCCGGCCGAGGAATGAGGAATCGAGCGCCCCGACCTCGGCGGTGACGGCACGGGCGAACCGGCGGACACGGGCGATCTCGGCGGGCGTCATTTTATCTGACTAAAGTCAGATATCGGCGCTGGTCAAGTGAGGAAGTCGGAGAAGCCGCCGCGGATCGCGCCCGAGGCTTCGGCTGCCGCGCGGGAGGCGGGGGCGGTCAGCGCATCGCGCTCGTCGGCATAGCGGTAGCCCGGCGCCTCGCCCGGGAAGCCGCCGCCGGTGGCCGGATGGGTGTAGAGTTCGGTCAGGCCGTCGGGGAGCTGGGTCAGCAGCGCCGCGACGCGCACCGGTGTCATGGCGCCGGACCAGGCCAGGCCGAGGGTGCGGTCGGGGATCAGCAGCCCGGCCTGACGGGCGCGCACGGCGAGCAGCGCCGCCCAGGGGGCGATGTCGAGGGCGGCCCGCGGCCGCGCTCCGGGCTCGGCGCGGCGCAGGATCTCCCGCGGCTCCCGGGGCACCCGCAGGGCGCGCATGCCGAAGTCGCGGCCGATGCGCAGCACCGCGCCCGCGATCAGCGGATGGACGTGGAAATGCTTGTGGGCGTTGACATGGTCGAGCGGCAGGCCGGTCGCCCGGTAGGCCTCGAACTGGGCGCGGATCTCAGCCGCGAGCTGCCGCCGGGCGGCGGGCTTGCGGGCGAAGTCGAGGCCGAGGCGCCCCATGTCGGCGCGCATCAGACCGGCCGCGTCGGTCAGGTCGGGCAGGTCCGCGGGGGGGAGGGTGGGCCACGCCTCGACGAGGACGAGGTGCAGCCCGACCCGCAGGGACGGCATCCGCCGGGCCCGCGCCACCGCGTCGGCGGCGGCCGGCGCCGAGACCATCAGGCTCGCCGCCGTGAGGATCCCGTCGCGATGGGCCTGCTCGACGGCCTCGTTGACCTCGGGGCTCAGCCCGAAATCGTCCGCGGTGACGACCAGACGCTTCACGCAAACCTCGTAACGGGTGTCGAGAGGGCGTGCCCTCTCGCGGGTCCAGGGCGGAGCCCTGGGTAGGGGGCGGGGCTCTGCCCCGCTCCCCGCCGGGGCCGAAGGCCCCGGACCCCTGACTTACGCCGCCTTGGCGGTGCCCTGACGCTCCTTGAGGAAGCGGTAGAACTCGACGCCCTCGCGCAGGCGGCGCTTCATCATGTCGGGCGAGCGCACCATCTCGCTCACGATCGAGGCGATCTTCGGCGCCCGGAAGTAGAACTTCTTGTAGAACTCCTCGACCGAGGTGAAGATCTCGGTGTGCGAGAGGTGCGGGTAGTGCAGCGGCGCGACCTGCACGCCGTTCTCGTCGACGAGTTCGGCGTTCTCGATGTCGAGCCAGCCGTTCTCCACCGCCTGCTTGTACAGGAACGTGCCCGGGTAGGGCGCGGCCAGGGAGACCTGGATCGTGTGCGGGTTGATCCGCTTGGCGAAGGCGATCGTCTCCTGGATCGTCTCCTTGGTCTCGCCCGGCAGGCCGAGGATGAAGGTGCCGTGGATGGCGATGCCCAGGTCGTGGCAATCCTTGGTGAACTTCTCGGCGACCTCGACCCGCATGCCCTTCTTGATGTTGTGCAGGATGGTCTGGTTGCCGGACTCGTAGCCGACCAGCAGCAGGCGCAGGCCGTTCTCCTTGAGCACCTTCAGGGTCTCGCGCGGCACGTTCGCCTTGGCGTTGCACGACCACGTGACGCCAAGCTTGCCGAGCTCGCGGGCGATCTCCTCGGCGCGCGGGAGGTTGTCGGTGAAGGTGTCGTCGTCGAAGAAGAACTCCTGGTCTGCGGGAACTCCTTCAGGCAGTACTTGATCTCTTCGATCACGTGGGCGACCGAGCGGGTGCGGTAGGTGTGGCCGCCGACCGTCTGCGGCCAGAGGCAGAAGGTGCAGCGGCTCTTGCAGCCCCGGCCGGAGTAGAACGAGATGTAGGGGTGCTTCAGGTAGCCGATGAAGTACTTCTCCATCTCCAGGTCGCGCTTGTAGACGCTGGTGACGAAGGGCAGCTGGTCCATGTCGGTCATGATCTCGCGGTCCTCGTTATGGACCACGACACCGTTGGCGTCGCGATAGGACAGGCCCTTGATCTCCGACATCGGGACGCCCTCGGCGACTTCCTTGACGGTGAAGTCGAACTCGTTGCGGGCGCAGAAATCGACCACCGGGGCCTGGGCCATGGCGCCGGCGGCGTCGACCGCGACCTTGGCGCCGATCAGGCCGGCGATCAGCTTCGGGTTGGCGGCCTTCAGCGCCTCGATCGTCTTCACGTCGGACTTGAACGACGGCACCGAGGTGTGGAGCACGACGAGGTCGAAATCGTTGGCCTGGGCCACGATCTCGGGAAGCTTGATGTTGTGCGGCGGCGCGTCGATCAGCTTCGAATTCGGCACCAGGGCGGCCGGCTGGGCCAGCCAGGTCGGGTACCAGAACGACTTGATCTCGCGCTTGGCTTGATAGCGGGAGCCGGCACCGCCGTCGAAACCGTCGAAGGTGGGGGCCTGGAGGAAGAGCGTGCGCATGGGGTTCAAGGCCTCAGGGCAATGCCGGGGGGAGGGGGAAGGAAGCGAAAGCCGGGATCAGCGGGTGGGCGCGCCGGCATCGCGGCCGAGTTCGGCGTCCGGGATCAGGGTGCCATCCGCAACCACGTGATAATCGTGACCTTTCCATGTCACCGCCCCCGACACGAAGGCCCAGGAGAAGTTCAGGAAGGAGAGGATGTCGCGGATCGGCAACAGTCCGTAGGGGTGCGGAGCCAAGCCGAAGGCACGCTCCAGTTGCCGACAGAGCAGGACCCGACTCGCCAGCGCCGCAGCGGCGACCCAGAGCGCGCCGGTGCCGGCGCCGGGCAGGAGGGCGCCCAGCAAGGCGAGGGGGAAGGCGTGGGTGACGATCGAGCCGGCATAGCCGGCCGGATCGACGGTGCGGATGGTGCGGTTCCAGCGCAGCTCGTGCCGCCACAGGCCGGCGAGGTCGGTGTCGACGCTGGTATGGCCGATAGTGAAGCTGGGGATCGCCACACGGCCGCCGAGGCCGCGCAGGGCGGCGCCGATGGCGTAATCGTCCGCGAGATCGTTGCGGAAGGTGCGGAAGCCCCCCACCGCCTCGAGGCTCGCCCGGGTGAAGGCCACCGTGGAGCCGAAGCAGGGCTTCGCCAATCCGAGGCTCAGGCCCATCACCACGTTGGGCAGGAACTGCGTGTCGATCGCGAGCGTCGAGAGCTGGTCGTAGAGGCCGCGATAAGCGGGCACGCCGTGATACAGGCAGGTGACGCCGGTGACGCCGTCCTGCGACAGCTCCGCCACGAGGCGCTCCAGATAGTCGGGGCCGACCACCATGTCGCTGTCGGCCAACACCACCACGTCGTGGGCGATGGCCTCGGCCATGTTGATCAGGTTGGAGACCTTCCGGTTCGAGCCGTGCTGGCGACTGTCGATCACGAGGTCGATGCGGGCATCGGGATAGGCCTGCTGCAGCCGCTCCACCACGCCGATCGCCGGATCGGTGGTCCTCTGGACGCCGAACAGGATCTGGACCGGCCCGGCATAGTCCTGGCGCAGCACGGTCTCGAGATTCGCGTAGAGGTTCGGCTCGAGACCGCAGAGCGGCTTGAGGACGGTCACGGAAGGCCGGGCCGCGCCGCCGGCAAGCACCGGGGGGCGGCGCGCCGCGTAGCGGCCGGCGCAGACGGCGGCGGCCAAGCCGTAGACGCAGCCCGCCGCCGCCAGGATCAGGCAGAGCAGCGAAAGCCACGAGAGGCCGAGCAGCGCCAGCGAAGAGACATCCATCCGGTCGGATCCGTGCGGTCGTCCGGCCGCCTCAGGCGGCGAAGGCCGCGAACGGCCGGTTCAGGTCGGCACTGGCGGAGACGACGCTCACGGCGTCGGCTTCGCGGCGAGCATGCCGTCGGCCCGCGCCCGGAGGAACTTCACGACGCCGTCGGCCCCCCCGGATTTCAGGGGCGCCGACAGGGCGTTGCGCTGCGCGGCGATCTCGCTGACATCGCCGTTGAGCAGCACGTCCTGGATGCGGTTGTCGGCGTTGACCACGAAGTCCACGGCGGAATCGTCGCCATCCGCCGCGGTGACGCGGGTCGGCACCACGCGCTGGGCGCCGCGCTCCTCGATCTTCGGGGTCACCTCGAACTTGCCGCCGGCGGCGCGGGCCAGCCGGTTGGCGTAGGTGACGGTCAGGCTGCGCTTGAAGGCGTCGATCACCGCCGCCTGCTGCTCCGGGGTGAAGCTCGACCATTTCGAGCCCACGGCGATGCGGGTCATGGCGGGAAAATCAAACGCCTTCTCGATCGCCGGCCCGACGGCCTCGACCCGCGCCGGCAGGGGGCTCGGGCCATCCTTCAGCGCCGCCGCGAAGGCGGCGTAGAGGTCGCGCACGGTCTGAACGGCGGCCTCGTCGGCAGCCCAGGCGGGACCCGCGGCGAGCAGGGGCAGAGCCAAGGGAACGGTGATCGAGGGAACGGTGCTCAAGGGAGCGGCGACGAGGGCGGCCGCGAGCCGGCGGGTCAGGCGCACTTCTTCAACTCCTCGCCGTCACCGAGCCGCGACCCCATGCGCGGCGGGGCGTAGCTGTAGAACGGCCCCAGCGTCGCGGGCGGCGCGATCCTCTTGGCCTTGCGTCCGGCCTCCGGAACCGGCTCGCGCTCCTCCTCCTCGGGCGCCTCGGACCGGAGCTTGGACTCGATCCGGTGCCAGAGCAGGAGGCTCGGGAGCCCGACGCCGAGATCGGCGAAGCGCTTGACCAGGGAGAGGGCGAGCGCCGCCTCGGCCGGGATATCGAACAGGCCGCAGAGGGCGATCAGGCCGCCCTCCTGCGCGCCGAGGGCACCGGGCACCGCGAAGGCCGCGCCGCGCACCGCCTGGGCGAGGCTCTCGATCATCAGCGCCTGCGCGAAATCGATGGGATAGCCCATGAAGCGCAGGCAGACGTAGACCTCCAGCGTTCCGATCACCCAGCCGGCGAGGTGCACCGCCAGAGCCAGCGCGAAACGCCCGTGGTTGCCGTAGAGCCGGCGCAGGCTGTCGTAGAGCTGGTCGATCGCGCCGAAGGCGCGCCATTCGCGCCCCGAGGCGAAGCGGCTGAGCAGCCCCTGGATCAGGCGGTGCCCGGCCCGCCGCTGGATCAGATAGAAGGCGCCGAGGGCCGGAACCGCCAGGGCCAGGCCGCCCTCGACCGTGTGGGCGATCGGGCCGTCGCCGGAGATCAGGACCAGCAGGGCGAGGCCGACCACGGTGAACAGGAGCTGTGTCAGCGCCTGGGTCATCAGATCGACGAACATGCTGGCGCCCGCGAGCGCGCCGGGGACGTTGCGCTTCGACAGGAGGCGCGCGCCGACGAAGTCGCCGCCAACGGTGGCAACGGGCAGCAGCGTGTTGATGCCCTCACGGACGAAGCGGAGGGACACGCAGTCGGCGAGCTTGGCCGCGGCCCGCGGAAAGACCACGTACCAGCCGAGCCCCGCCCAGGCGACGGCCACGATGCGGGCGAGCACCACCAGGGCGGCGCCCCAGCCGGCGCTCACGACGGCGGCCGACACATCCTCCAGTCCGGAGGACATGAACAGGCCGACGACCGTGCACAGACCGGCGATCGAGGCCAGGGTCGTGAGGCGCTTCATTGTCGTCTTTCAAGCTCGCAAAAGGCTTGATGCGGGAAATCGGTCACGGTCGCGGCAGAAATAGGTCCGTCGGCCCGGGAACGTTTCTGTCACGTTGCAGCACGGATTAGCGGTGTCTATCACCCGTTTGACACACCGGGTGCCAAAGCGGCGCGGGGCTTGAGCGCCTACGCAGAAGGCCGCGGCACGTCGCAGAAGGGGCACACGTCATGGAGCGCGAATCACCGATCACGGCCCTCGAGGCCGTGACCGACGAAACGCATGCCGGCGGCCTTACGGGCAGAATGGAACCGGGTGTCCCGGCCCCCCAGTCCCCGGTCATGGCCTGGAACGAGTGGGATCCGCTGGAGGAGGTGATCGTCGGCTCCCTCGACGGCGCCACGATCCCGACCCATCACCTCACGGTGATCTTCAACCTGCCGCGCGCCGCGCAGCCGTTCTACCGGCTGGCGAGCGGGTGGAAGTATCCGAAGTTCATGAAGAAGCTCGCCCAGGCCGAGCTCGACAACTTCATCACCATCCTCGCCGGCGAGGGCGTGAAGGTCCGCCGCCCGGACGCGGTGGACTTCTCCAAGAAGTTCAAGGCCCCACGCTGGTCCTCCCGGGGCTTCTGCGTGGCCTGCCCGCGCGACCCGTATCTCGTCATCGGCGACGAGATCATCGAGAGCCCGATGTGCTGGCGCTCGCGCTACTTCGAGGGCGACGCCTACCGGTCGCTGTTCAAGGAATACTTCCGCGCCGGCGCCCGCTGGACCTCGGCCCCGCGGCCGCAGCTCACGGACGACCTCTACAACTACGATTACCGGGTGCCGAACCTGAAGGCCGGCGAGCCCATGCAGTTCACGGTGAACGAGTTCGAGCCGGTCTTCGACGCCGCCGACTTCGTCCGCTGCGGCCGGGACCTGTTCGTCACCCGCTCCAACGTGACGAACCTGATGGGCATCGAGTGGCTGCGCCGCCACCTCGGCCCGGGCTTCCGCATCCACGAGATCGAGAGCCGCTGCCCGCAGCCGATGCACATCGACTCGTCGTTCATGCCGCTGGCCCCCGGCAAGGTGCTGGTGAACCCAGACTACGTCGACGTCGAGAAGCTGCCGGCCGTGCTCAAGAAGTGGGACGTGCTGATCGCCCCGCGCCCCGACCCGGTCGAGGGCTTCATGAGCAAGATCTCGATGTGCTCGCCCTGGACCTCGATCAACGTCCTGGCGATCACCGAGAAGAAGATCGTCGTCGACCAGAGCCAACCAACGCTGATCAAGGCTCTGAAGGATTGGGGCTTCGACCCGATCCCGGCGCCGTTCCTCAGCTACGGCCCGTTCGGCGGCTCGTTCCACTGCGCGACCCTCGACGTCCGCCGCCGCGGCGTGCTGAAGTCGTACTTCTAGGACCGGTCCACGCCGACGACCGTCATCGCCGGTCGTCGGCGATCGCCGGAGATCCGAACCACGCCCCGCATCCTGAGGCGGCGGGCGATCAACGATCGCTCGGCACCCCAGGATGAGATCGAGGACGGGATTGGCCGATCGAGCACGCCGTCAGATGCATCCGCGCCGGCACACGGACGACCGGACTTTTACGGTGCGGACATCCCCTTGATCAGCGCCGCGTTGAATCCCTCGGGGTCGGACATCTGCGGCGCGTGGCCCAGGGCCGGGAACTCCACGAGCCTGGCCCCCGGGATCGCCTGGGCGGCCGCCTTGCCGAGCTCCGGGTAGTTCCCGAGCCGGCCCCGCACCTCCGGCGGGGCGAGGTCCTTGCCGATCGCCGTGTTGTCCTTCTGGCCGATCATCAGCAGGGTCGGAACCGCGATCTGCGGGAACCGGTAGACCACCGGCTCGGTGACGATCATGTCGTAGAGGAGCGCCGAGTCCCAGGCGACCGCCTCCTTGCCGGTGCCGCCGTTGAGACCCGCCAGCATCGTCACCCACGGCTCGTAGCGGGGCTCCCACTGGCCGGCATAGTAGGTCGCCGTCTCATAGGCCCGGATCGAATCCGCCGTCACCTTCAGCTCGCGCTCGTACCAGTGCTCCACCGAGGTCGGCGGCACGCCCTTGGCGGCCCAATCCTCCAGGCCGATCGGGTTGACCAGCACGAGCTGCTCCACCGCCTTGGGGTAGAGCAGGGCGTAATGGGCGGCCAGCATGCCGCCCGTGGAATGGCCGACCAGGACCGGGCGCTCGATCCCGAGCTTGGCCAGGAGGGCGTGGGTGTTCTCGGCGAGCTGCCGGAAGGTGAACTGGTAGGCCGCCGGCTTGCTCGACTTGCAGAAGCCGATCTGGTCCGGCGCGATCACCCGGTACCCGGCGGCGCTGAGCGCGCGGATCTGGCTCTCCCAGGTGGCCGCGCAGAAGTTCTTGCCGTGCAGCAGCACGGCGGTCCGGCCGTTCGGCGTCGCCGGTCGGACGTCGAGATAGGCCATCTGCAGCGGCTGGCGCTGCGAGGTGAACAGGAACCGCTCCACCGGGAACGGGTAGGCGAAGCCCTCGAGTTCCGGCCCGTAGGTCGGCTGCGGTTGCGGCTCCGCGGAGACGCCGCCGGGCAGCGCCAGGGCCAGGAGAGCGGAGGCGAGGACGGTTCGAAGCATGGCCGCGACGGAGCCTGATCTGCGAGCGGCGTGCGGCGCCGCGCCGCCCGCTCAGATCGGGCATCCGGGATGCCCTGTCCATGCGCAGTCGGCATTTGTCGCGCCGCGGCTACGCGGCTCGGGCAACCCGCGCTATCTGGTGCAAGCCGATCTGTCCTGCCGCGGATTTCCCCATGCTGCGCCTCTCCGCTCTGACTGTCCTCGTCGGCGTGTTCAGTCTCGGATCCGCACCAGCCCGCGCCGCCGACGCCTGCGACACGCTCGCCGCGACGGTGATCCGCGCGACCGGAGCCTCCCTGGCCGGTCGGACGGGCCCCGTCGCGGTATTCCGGGCGCAGGATGCCGAGCGGATGAGCCTCGATTGCCGCGCCCCCGCCAGGCTCACCGTGGCATCCCTCGATCGCGAGCCGCCCCCGGGCTACTTCATCCTGATCGGCCGCGCGGCGCGGGCGCTGGCCGGGGCTGACGCCGCCTCGGCCGAGGTTCTGGCGCTCAACCTCCACCAGGCCAGCCTTCTGGCGCAGGCCCCGCGCCGGGGCGGCATCGGCCCGATCCTGATGCTGTGCGAGACCGGGCCCCGGACCGATGGCCTGAGGGACGACCTCACCGTCGCCGGCTGC
>NZ_BACT01000382.1:0-4032 GCF_000333255.1 Methylobacterium sp. B1
TTCGCGACTGCAGGAAGTTGGCGGTGGACCCGACGGCGTCGGCGACCGAATCGACCACGTCGCGCCGTCCGTCGCCATCGCCGTCCACGGCGAGGCGGTGATAGGTGGTGGGCATGAACTGGGTCTGGCCGAAGGCGCCCGCCCAGGAGCCGGTGAGCCGCTCCGGCGCGATGTCGCCGCGCTCGATGATGCGGAGCGTGGCGATCAGCTCGCCGCGGAAGAAGTCCCGGCGGCGGTTGTTCGAGCAGGCCAGCGTCGCCAGCGACTGGACCAGCGGCATCTTGCCGAGGTTCTTGCCGAAATTCGACTCGACGCCCCAGACCGCCGCGATCGTGTAGCGGTCGACCCCGTAGCGCGCCTCGGCCTGGGCCAGGGCCGCCGCGTGCTGGCGCATGGCGGCCCGCCCGTCCTCGACCCGCTCGTCGTCGACCAGCGCCGCCATGTAGTCCCAGATCGGCGTCTTGAACTCGGGCTGCGCCTGAGACAGCTCGATCACCTTGTCGTCGTAACTGATGCCGCTCGTGGCGGACCGGAAGGTCTGCGCCGAGACGCCCGCCGCGGCGGCCTGCCCTTGGATGCCGGCGAGGCAGCTGTCGAAATCGGCCCGTGCGGGCAGGACTGCCAGCGGCACGACCGCGATCCCAGCGAGCAGCCCGAGCGCGCGCGCTTTCCTCGGTCCCGTCGGGTGCTTCGGCATGCTGGCGATCCTCACGATGCGGGGCGGAGTCTGGGCGCGGATTCAGGCGACATGTGGGTTAACGAAGGGTGAGGAAATCCGCGTCGTCTTGACCACCGCGCCTACCAATCGATAGGTTGGCTCGGAGCCCGCCAGCGAGCGGCGGGCCCTCCGAGGCGGGAGACGAAACGCATGATGAAGGATTGGAATCAGTACGGCGCCGAGCTGGTGAGCACGTTCGGGCGCATCGGCACGGTGAGCCCGGACCTGCTCAAGGCTCATGACCAGCTCGCCGCGGCGGCGCCGACCGAGCGCAAGCTCGACGCGAAGACCCGCGAGCTGATCGCCCTCGCGGTGGCGGTGACGACCCGGTGCGACGGCTGTATCGCCGTCCATTCCGAGGCCGCCCGCAAGGCCGGGGCGAGCAAGGAGGAGGTCGTGGAGGCGCTGGGCGTCGCGGTGGCGCTGAATTCCGGTGCCGCCCTGGTCTACACCGCCCGGGCCTTCGAGGCCTTCACCGGCGAGAACGGCTGAGGCGGCGAACCGCGTCGATCCCGGGCCCTCGCGCGGGCCCGGTGCCGGCTTCAAGACGAGGCGCCCGCCCGGCCCAGGCTCCGCAGGCGGTCCAGGTAGGCGCACAGCATGTCGGCCAGCGCGCCGGCGGAGGCTTCCACGGCGGCCTGCGTCCGCGCCGCCTCCGAGATGCGCTCGCCGACCTCGCCGAGGGTCATCGCGATGATCGCGCCCGCGACCTGCAGATCCGCCTCGGGAACCGCCGGAAGCGCCTCGCGCAGGAAGTCGCGAAACGCCTGCGTGCCGGCCAGCTGCGGCTCCGCGGCCTCGGGCGCATCGCGATAGGCCGGGGCGGCTGCGTCGAGGGCCCGTCGCATCGCCGCCTCCGCGCATTCCGAGCGCACGAAAGCGTGGACCGCGACGCGCAGCCGATCGCCCGGCATCATCGTGCGATCCTGCAGGATGCCGGCGAGGAGGGCCGTCGTGTCCCGCCATTCGTCGCTCTGCAGCTGGAACAGGATCGCCGCCTTGTTGGGGAAGTACTGGTAGAGCGAGCCGATGCTGACGCCGGCGCGCTCGGCGACCCGCGCCGTCGTGAACCGCTCCGCCCCGACCTCCGCCAGAACCTGAGTGGCCGCCTCAAGGATGGCCGCGACGAGGTCGCTGGAGCGCGCCTGCCGGGGCTGCTTTCGCTTGGAAATTCCGAGGCTTGGCCGATCGGGCATGACGTGTGGCTCGGAACGCGAATAGGCGCGGGCAGGGGGCGCCGGTATTCTGCGTCGTGTTCAGTCGAGCACGCAAGACGGAAAGCAAATCGCCATGTCACGCTCAGCTTCTACTCTCGCCGAGCCGCGTATCGCGTCCTTGTTGGACAGTCTCTTCACGCAATCAGAGGCCTCCTCACCCGTGAGCGCCATCGGCGATCTCTCGGCGGACGAGCGGACGCGCCTCATGGGCAGCCGAACCGGCTACCGAGACTTCTACAGCCGGCTCAAGGACATGCCCCTCGCGGTCTCACGGGAGACCGGCCGGCTGCTCTACATGCTCGCCCGGACCCGCCGTGCGCGGACGATCGTCGAGTTCGGCACCTCCTTCGGCCTCTCGACCCTGCACCTCGCCGCGGCCCTGCGCGACAATGGCGGCGGCCGGCTGATCACCTGCGAGTTCGAGCCGTCCAAGGTGGTGCGGGCGCGGGCGAACCTGATGGAGGCCGGGCTGGCGGATCTCGTGGAGTTCCGCGAGGGCGATGCCCTGCAGACCCTCGGCCTCGACCTGCCCGACTCGGTCGACCTGCTGCTCCTCGACGGGGCGAAGGGGCTCTATCCGGAGGTTCTCAGCCTCGTGGAGAGCCGCCTCGGACCGGGCGCCCTGGTGGTCGCCGACAACGCGGACCACAGTCCGGACTACCTGGCGCGCGTGCGCGCGCCGAGCCGCGGCTACCTGTCGGTGCCGTTCGCCGAGGACGTCGAGCTGTCGATGCGGCTCGGGTGAGGCAGGGCCCGGTATCCGGGCCGGACCGGCGGCCGCCTCAGCGCGACCGCCGTCGGGACACTCAGCGGGCCGCTCAGGCCCATTCGCGCTGGGCCAGCTTCTGCTCGTAGGCATCGATCGACGCGGCGCGCGCCAGCGTCAGGCCGATCTCGTCGAGGCCGTTCAGCAGGTTGTGCTTGCGGCCCTCGTCGATGTCGAAATGCAGGGTGCCGCCGTCCGGCCCCCGGATGGTCTGCGCCGCCAGATCGATCGACAGGGTGGCGTTCGCGCCGCGCTCGGCATCCTCGAACAGCTTCTCCAGGTCCTCGGGGGACACGACGATCGCCAGGATGCCGTTCTTGGCGCAGTTGTTGAAGAAGATGTCCGCGAAGCTCGTGGAGATCACGCAGCGGATGCCGAAATCGGCCAGCGCCCAGGGCGCGTGCTCGCGGGACGAGCCGCAGCCGAAATTGTCCCCGCACACCAGGATCTTGCTGTTCCGGTAGGCGGGCTGGTTGAGGATGAAGTCCGGGTTCTCGGAGCCGTCCTCGCGGTAGCGCATCTCGGCGAACAGGCTCTTGCCGAGCCCGGTCCGCCGGATCGTCTTCAGGTACTTGGCCGGGATGATCCGGTCGGTATCGACGTTGATCGTCCGCAGGGGCGCCGCGACGCCCTCCAGGGTCGTGAACTTTTCCATCGTCTGACGGCTCGTGTCGGTGGTCTCTCTGTCGCGCGGTTTAGCAGCCGCAGGCCCGGGCCGGAAGCATCACGCGAGGTCGGGTGCCGTCGCCCGGGACAGGGTGCCGTCGTGGAGGGCGGAGGCGACCAAAGCCCCGGCGATCCCGGCCGCCCGCAACGCCCGCAGGTCGTCCGGGCCGCGCACGCCGCCCGCCGCGTAGAGGCGGCGATCCGGCGCCCGCACCCGCAGGGCCCCCAGGGCCGCGAGGTCCGGGCCGGCCCCGGCCCCGACCTGCGCCAGCGTCATGGCGATCACCTCCGGCGGCCAGAGCGACGGATCGTCGTGGAGCGCCGCCGGGCCGAGCCGCTCCGCCCCGCGGGTGTCGAGGGAGAACACCGCCCGGTCGCCGAGCCGCGTCACGAGGCCGGCATCCGCCTGGCTCTCGCTGCCGATCACCGGACGCCCGAGGCCGGCGACCAGGAACGCCGCGACGCCCGCAGGCTCGGCGAAGCCGGCATCGACCCACAGGGCGATTCCCGGGCAGGCACGGGCAATCGCCTCCAAGGCGCGGAGGTCGGGCGCGGCGCGATCCATGATCGCGTCGAGGTCGGCAACGTAAAGGATCCCGGCGGGCCACTCATCGACCAGCCCGCGGGCCACCGCGGTCGGCGCCGAGCCCTTTGCCAAGGGCGTC
>NZ_BACT01000381.1:0-12463 GCF_000333255.1 Methylobacterium sp. B1
AAGCCCGCAAAGGGCTCGGACGGGTCCTCATCAAGCGCTACGGGCAGCCCCGGGTTCCCGGCACTGCCCGCCAACATCTTAACGCCGCGCTAACCATCCACCCGGCAGATCTTGCCGAGTGCTCCCCGGCCCGTCCGAGGGGAACGGCGACGGATGGAATCGATGGCAGAAGCGGCGAGCGCGCCGGCACAGGCGGGCGTCACGACGGTCCTCGGCCAGCTCACATTGCCGACGCGCGGCGACCTCCACGCGCTGTCCAAGCGGTCGGACCTGCTGTTCGCCACAGGCGTGCTGGGGATCCTGGCGGTCCTCATCTTCCCGCTGCCGGCAGTCCTGCTCGACCTGCTCCTGGCGGTCTCGATCATCATGTCGGTGCTGATCATGATGACCGGCCTGTCCATCGACAACCCGCTGGAATTTACCGTTTTCCCGACGTTGCTGCTCATCGCCACGATGCTGCGGCTCGCCCTGAATCTCGCCTCGACCCGCCTGATCCTCGGGCACGGACACGAGGGCACCGCCGCCGCGGGTCACGTCATCGAGGCGTTCGGCCATTTCGTCATGGGCGGCAACTTCGTGATCGGGATCATCGTGTTCGCGATCCTGATCATCGTGAACTTCGTGGTGATCACGAAGGGCTCGGGCCGCATCGCCGAGGTCGCGGCCCGCTTCACCCTCGACGCGATGCCCGGAAAGCAGATGGCCATCGACGCCGATCTCTCGGCCGGCCTCATCGACGAGAAGGCCGCGAAGGCCCGGCGGGCGGCGCTGGAAGAGGAATCGTCGTTCTTCGGCGCCATGGACGGTGCCTCGAAATTCGTCCGCGGCGACGCCGTGGCGGCCCTGCTGATCACCTTCATCAATGTCGTCGGCGGCATCATCATCGGGGTGGCGCAGCAGGGCATGAGCTTCGGCGACGCCGCCAAGAGCTACACGCTGCTGACCATCGGCGACGGTCTCGCGAGTCAGGTCCCGGCCCTGATCGTCTCGACGGCGGCGGGCCTGCTGGTCTCCAAGGCCGGTGTGCGGGGCGCGGCCGACAAGGCCCTCGGCAAGCAGCTCGCCCATTATCCCAAGGCGCTGGGCATGTCGGCGGCCGTGATGCTGCTGATCGCGCTCCTGCCCGGCATGCCGATGCTGCCCTTCGTGCTGCTCGGCGGCGGCGCCGGCTACGCCGCGTGGCGCATCAACAAGACCGCCAAGCTGGCCCCGCCCCTCGACGCCCAGGGCGTACCGATGGATGCGGCCGCGGTGGCGGCCGCGGCCGCCCCCAAGGAGGAGACGGTCACCGACCTCCTGAAGCTCGACGACCTCAAGCTGGAGATGGGCTACGCGCTCCTGGCGCTCGTCAACGGCGAAGGTCAGGACCGGCTCACCGACCAGATCAAGGCCCTGCGCCGCCAGCTCGCGGCGGAACTGGGCTTCGTGATGCCGTCGGTGCGCATCCTCGACAACGTCCAGCTCGACGCCAACGCCTACGTGGTGCGGGTGAAGGAGATCGAGGCCGGCACCGGCCGGATCTTCCCCGGTCAGTTCATGGCGATGGATCCGATGGGCGGCCAAGTCCAGCTGCCGGGCCAACACATGCTGGAGCCGACCTTCGGCCTGCCGGCCACCTGGATCGACGCGGCCCTGCGCGACCAAGCCCAATTGAAGGGCTACACCGTGGTGGATGCCGCAACCGTGGTGTCGACCCATCTCACCGAGGTCATCAAGGCCCACGTCTCCGAGCTCCTCAACCACGTCGAGGTCTCGAAGCTACTGCGCGAGCTGTCCAAGGAGCACGCCGACCTGCTTAAGGAGATCGTCCCCTCGCAGATCTCGACCACCGGCATCCAGCGCGTGCTGCAGTTCCTGCTCGCCGAACGGGTCTCGATCCGCGATCTCGGCGCGATCGTGGAGGCGATCGCCGAAGTGGCGGGCGGGGTGAAGAACCCCCGGGACGTGGTCGAGCACGTCCGCGCCAGGCTCGGCCGGCAGATCTGCGCGCAGTACCAGGACCAGAACGGGATGCTGCCGATCATCACCCTCTCGCCGGCCTGGGAGCAGGCGTTCATGGAATCGATCGTGGGCGAGCGCGACGAGCGCTACCTCGCGATGCAGCCCTCGAAGCTCAGCGAGTTCGTCAATGCGGTGCGCGACCGCTTCGAGATGGCGGCGCGCCAGGGCGAGATGCCGGTCCTCGTGACCTCGGCGCAGACGCGGCCGTTCGTCCGCTCGATCATCGAGCGCTTCCGCCGGGAGACACCGGTGATGAGCCAGGCCGAGATCCATCCGCGGGCGCGTCTGCGGACGGTGAATTCGATCTGAGCGCAGACGCTCCCTCGCGACCGGACGGATCGCGGCCCCTGGATGTCGGCGTCGGGCTCCATAACGCCCGGCGGATCATCGCCTCAGGCCGAACGCGGGAGCCCGTTGCACCCCGCGCGGAGACCGGCCTCAGAAGGGTGAGGCCCGCACGACAGGGGCTTCGTGCGCTGCCTTCCCAGACCGGACGCGAGCCGCGACGGCGCCCCCTGAAGGAATTCCCAAGGGCGGGTCAGATCGCCTTCTGCTTGAGCTCCCGCTCCATCTCATGGGCGTCGAGGCCAGGAGCGGTGACCGGCGGTTCCGGCACGACGGTCGCCTTCGGTCCGTTCGCTGGGGTGCCGATCGCCGCGGCCAGACGCGAGCGTTCGAATGCGATCACCACGATCACCGAGATCAGCGCCGGAAGCCAGAAATAGAAGACGCGGAACACCAGCAGCGCGGCGACGACGGCGTTCTTACGCGCCTCGTCGGTCTCCGCGATGTTCATGGCGGTGAGGAAGACGATCTCGAAGACGCCGAGGCCACCGGGCGCGTGCGAGGCGAGCGCCACCGAGAAGGAGGCCAGGAAGATCGCCAGGACGGGGATGAAGCCCGGATTGACCGCGTCCGGCAGGGCAAAATAGATGATCCCGGCCGCCCCCAGAAGCTCCAGCGGTGCCGCCGCGAGCTGGCGCAGCATGATCCCCGGGCGCGGGTATTCGAGCTTGAATTTCCGCAGGCTGATCGGCGGCAGCCGCAGAAGCGAACCGGCGACGTAGAGGGCGACGAAAGCCAGCATCCCGATGCCGACGGCGACGGCCGTACTCGGATTGGTCAGGATCGCCGGGAGCTTGTCCTGCAGGCGGGCCAGCAGATGCGGATCGTAAACCAGCGTGAAGCCGCCGAGCAGCACCGTCCCGAGGAAGAACGTGAAGGAGCAGAGCGCCACCAGCACGGCGACCTGCGCCGCCGACAGGCCCTTGGCCGTGTAGGCGCGATAGCGGACCAGGGCGCCGGAGAAGACCGAGGCGCCGATATTGTGCGAGAGGGCGTAGGTCGTGAAGGAGCAGAGCGAGACGAACAGCCACGAGATGTGGCGCACGCCCAGATGCAGGAGCGCGATCCGGTCGTACCAGGCGAGCGCCGCATAGGCGACCAGGGTCGAGAAGGCCGCCAGCAGGATCCGGTGCGGCGGGATCGCGAGCACCGCGGCCCAGATCGCCGAGAGCGAGGTGGTCTTCAATTCCTGATAGAGGAAGTAGCCCGATACCACGACGGCCGCGAGGCCAATCATGGGCCAGATAAACTCGCTGATCTTCTTCATGAACACCGACGCCCTGGGGAGAGCCCCTGATGCGCCGGCACGCGACGCGCTGCAAGCGGCATGTCACCGCCGCGATCCCCCTTGTCAGGTGATCGTGACGGTTTCGTGCCGCGGGAGCCTGCCGATCGGTCCGTCGGCCGGGCTCAGCCCCGGGCGCGGTTCAGGCCGATCCCGTCCATGGCGGCTTGGTCCCGAGCCGATTCGGCCGCGCGCTCGGCGGTCCGCTCGCGGTCGTTCAGGATCTCGACCTTCTTCAGTTCCTCGAAAGCCTCGCCCAGCTCGGCCTTCGCCTCGGCGAGCTGACCCTCGAGAGCCTGGGCGGACTGAATCATGTTGTCCCGGCGCGTCGCCGCCGCGCGGGCATAGGTCGGGTAGGCGAAGTGACCGACATCGGTGATTCCGGCCCGGGCCTCCTCGACGGCGACCTCGCGATCGAGCTCCACCGCCATGCGCTGGAAGTCGGCCATCATCATCTCGATCTGGGTCACGCGCCGGCGCTTCTCATCGACCTGGAAGCGGCGCAGGCGGATCAGCGTGTCACGCGATTTCATTAGGACGCTCACTCCACGCAACGCTTGAGGCCGCGCCCGGGATCACGCCCGGACCGTGCCCATGTGCGAGCCTGCCCACGGCAGCCTCGCCCGGATCCCCCACCTGCACCATGTGGTTCGCCGAAGCGTCGCCGCCCCGAGGCATGGTGCCTAGGCCCCGCCGATGATCTCGGTGAGCCGTGCGTAACCATCGCCGATGGACGTTGCTTCTTCCTTACCCTGCCCCAGAAAAGCCTCAAGATACGGCATGAGCGCCACGGCCTCGTCGACCTCCTGGGAGGAGCCGGCCCGGTAGGCGCCGAGGCGGATCAACTCCTCCATATCGGCATAGGTGGACAGCACCCGCCGCGCCCGCCGGACCACCGGCAGATAGGCCGGATCGCACGAGCGCGGCATGGTCCGCGAGACCGAGCGCAACACGTTGATCGCCGGGTAGCGCCCGCGCTCCGCGATGGCGCGCTCCATGACGATGTGACCGTCGAGGATGCCGCGCACCGCGTCGGCCACGGGCTCGTTGTGGTCGTCGCCCTCGACCAGGACGGTGAACAGGGCGGAGATCGTCCCCTGCCCCACGCCGGGACCGGCCCGCTCGAGCAGGCGCGGCAGCTCCGAGAAGACGGTCGGCGTATAGCCCTTGGCGGTCGGCGGCTCGCCGGCGGCAAGGCCGATGTCGCGCTGGGCCATGGCGAATCGTGTGATCGAGTCGATCATGCACAGGACCTTGGCGCCCCGGTCGCGAAAATACTCGGCCACCGATAGGGTCATGTAAGCCGCGTTCCTGCGCATCAGCGCCGGCTCGTCGGAGGTCGCCACCACCACGATCGAGCGGGCGAGGCCGGCGGCTCCGAGGTCGTCCTGAAGAAATTCCTGGACCTCGCGGCCGCGCTCGCCCACGAGGCCGATCACCGCCACGTCGGCGGCGGTGTAGCGGGCCAGCATCGACAGCAGCACCGACTTGCCGACGCCCGATCCGGCGAAGATGCCCATCCGCTGGCCGGCGCACATCGTCAGGAAGGTGTTGATGCACCGGACGCCGAGATCCAGCCGCCCGCCCACCCGCGTGCGGGCGTGGGCGGGCGGCGGGTCCGCGCGCAGGGGATAGACGTCGGGCCCGTGCGCCAGGGGGCCGAGCCCGTCGACCGGCCGCCCGAGGGCGTCGATCACCCGGCCGAGCCATGCGTCGGACGGCCGGATCGCGCCGGCCGATTCGTCGCGGACGTAGGCGGGGCAGCCGCGCCGCACGCCCTCGAGCGAGCCGAACGGCATGGCGAGCGCCCGGTCGCCCTGGAAGCCGATGACTTCGCAGGGCACCAGCCCGTGGCCGTTGGCGCCCTCGACATCGACCCGTCCCCCGAGCCGCATCGCCGCCACCGGCCCGGCGACCTCGACCAGCAGGCCGCGGATCGCCACGACCCGGCCGAACGTCTCCAGCACCTCGATCCGCTCCAGGGCGGCCTGCGCCGATGCGAGGGAAGCTACGGATCTTGCCGGATCCTGTGTCATCGGCCTGGCTCTCAACGCTTCGTTTACCGGCCTCCTTAACACTGCGGGTCACGGGCTCGTAGCGGCTCGATCCGGGTCGCGGCTTCGGCCGCGCCCGACGAAGTCGTACCGGTGTGTCCCACGGACAACATCGGGGATCGGATCGTTGCGGAGGAAGTACTTACGCCGAAGGGGGCGAGCGGCCTGGACGCGGGCGGATCGGAATCGGGGTCGGGGCGAGACCGGGGAAACGCTGTTTCTCCTGTCAAGCTCGCGGAACTTCGAACGAGACGCTTGCGGGCAGGAATCAGGTTTTGTTAACGATTAATCCATAGCGTTCCACGTCAAGAGCGACGGAGCGCCCGTCCACAGGCCGGTGGCGGGCGAACGATAGGGACGTGTCTGCGCGCTGATGCGGCCGGCGGGGCTGGGGACCGACGATGCGGGTACTTTTGATCGAGGACGACAGCGCGACCGCGCAGAGCATCGAGCTGATGCTCAAGTCCGAGAATTTCAACACCTACACCACCGACCTCGGGGAAGAAGGTGTCGATCTCGGTAAGCTCTACGACTACGACATCATCCTCCTCGATCTGAACCTGCCCGACATGTCGGGTTACGAGGTGCTGCGCTCGCTGCGCGTGGCGAAGGTGAAGACGCCGATCCTGATCCTCTCCGGCATGGCCGGCATCGAGGACAAGGTGAAGGGTCTGGGCTTCGGCGCCGACGACTACCTCACCAAGCCGTTCCACAAGGACGAGCTGGTGGCGCGCATCCACGCCATCGTGCGCCGCTCGAAGGGCCACGCCCAGTCGGTCATCACCACCGGCGACCTGATCGTGAACCTCGATCAGAAGACCGTCGAGGTCGGCGGCGCCCGGGTGCATCTGACCGGCAAGGAGTACCAAATGCTGGAACTCCTCTCGCTGCGGAAGGGCACGACGCTCACCAAGGAGATGTTCCTCAACCATCTCTACGGCGGCATGGACGAGCCCGAGCTCAAGATCATCGACGTGTTCATCTGCAAGCTGCGCAAGAAGCTCGCCAATGCCAGCCAGGGCAAGAACTACATCGAGACCGTGTGGGGCCGCGGCTACGTGCTGCGCGAGCCGATGGACGGCGAGGAGCGCATGGCGGTCTAACCCGCCCGGCGCATCGTCTTCCGAAAAACCCCGTGCGGCCAGGCCGCGCGGGGTTTTCGCGTTTCGAAGGGGCTCCTCCGCGACGGCATCGCCGACGCAGCGCAGGGACATCGGGCCCCGCGCGACCGTGGCGGGCGTGGCGCAGGCCGGAGCTTCCGGCTCGCGATGGACGCTACGCTCAGCGCATCCCGGTCGCGGAGAAGACCTGTGCGGCCGGCGCGATCACCACGTAGCCGCCGCAGGGCGCGGCCCGGCTGATCACCGCACTGGCCACGCCCCAGATGTAGGTGCCGCGACGATCCTGCGCGACGACCGGGCCACCGGAATCACCGAAGCAGACCCGGGCGCCGTTGGCCCGGGCGATGGTGAGCCCGGTATTGCTGGCCGCGATCGGCGTCAGCGTGGCGGTGCGCAGGCGTCCGACGGTGCGGCCGGACAGGCCGGCGCCCGCGATCCGCAGGCTCTTCGGGACCCGCCCGGGATCCGCCGCCAGCGGCACGGGCCGCCGGTCGCGCACCGGCTCGGTCAGGCGGAGCACCGCGAGATCGAGAGAGAGATCGGACAGACTGACACCCGACGCCTCGTTCGGCAGCATCTCCCCCGGATCGGGACTGTAGCGGGCGGCGACCCGCGCCCCGTAGACCGGCCGCGCCGGCTCGCTGCCGCGGAAGAAGACCACCAGCGCGCCGAGCGGATCGCCGTTCACGCAATGGGCCGCCGTCAGCACGAGATCCGGAGCGATGAGCACACCGCTACAGCGGGTCAGGCGCAGAGCCTCCTCGGGCTGGGTGATCGTGCCGATCGCGACGGTGGCCTGCGCCAGGGCATCCCGCCCCGCGGCCGCCCCGCCGTCGATGGCGAAAGCCGGCCCCGACAGCCCCAATCCGAATGCCAGGGCCGATGCGGCGGCGGCGCAGCGCGCCCCGATGGTCGCGAAGATGGTCACGTGCTGCTCTTCCCCGGCGCGAGCCCCCGGACCACAGATGCTGCGCACGCCGCATCGCGCAAGCGGGCGCGAGGACGCGGCCGCCGTGACATCCGTGTCGTCGGCGGCCGGCTCAGCAATCAGCGCGCCACCGTCCAGGTGGTGGTGCCGTCCTTGTTGTCCTTCACGGCGACGCCCATCGCGGCGAGGGCATCGCGCGCCCGGTCGGAGGCGGCCCAGTCTTTCGCGGCCCGCGCGGCGCGGCGCTCGGCGATCAGCGCCTCGACCGCCGCGACGTCCACGCCGGACGCCGCAACCTGAGCCTGCTCGCGGTCGCTGCGGGTGCTGGCGAGGAAACCGAGGAGGTTCGCACCGGCGCGCAACGCGCCGGGCTGCGTCTCCGCGCCGCTCGCGAGCCGGTGCAGCTCGTTGATCGCCGCCGGCGTGTTGAGGTCGTCGCAGAGGGCCTCGACCACCCCGGCGGGGACGTCGGACGCGGCGGGCGCATCGCCGGCGGCATTGTACCAGCGGTCGAGCACGCGGCTCGATTCCTCCAGGCCGCGCAAGGTCCAGTCGATCGGCTGCCGGTACTGGGTCTTGAGCATGGTGAGGCGCACGACCTCGCCCGGCCAGTCGTTCAGCACGTCGCGGATGGTGATGAAGTTGCCGAGCGACTTCGACATCTTCTCCCCCTCCACCTGGAGGAAGCCGTTGTGCAGCCAGACGTTGGCCATGACCGGCGTGCCGAAGCAGCAGCGCGACTGCGCCACCTCGTTCTCGTGGTGGGGGAAGATCAGGTCGATGCCGCCCGCGTGGATGTCGAAGGTCCGGCCGAGATGCTTGGCCGACATGGCCGAGCACTCGATGTGCCAGCCCGGCCGCCCCGCCGCCGCGATCCCCGCGGGCGACGGCCAGGACGGCTCGCCGGGCTTGGCGGGCTTCCACAGGACGAAATCGAGGGGCGAGCGCTTGTAGGGGGCGACCTCGACCCGGGCGCCCGCCTCCATCTCGTCGAGGGGCCGCTTCGACAGGCCGCCGTAATCCGGCATCGACGGGACGTCGAACAGCACGTGGTCCTCGGCCACGTAGGCGTGGCCGGCCCGGACCAGCGCCTCGATCATCGTCACCATCTCGGCGATGTGATCGGTGGCGCGGGGCTCGACGAAGCGGGGCCGCTCGCCCGGCACGTTGACGTCCTCCGGCATGAGCACGCCGAGATCGCGCACGTCGCGGTGGAACTGCGCCAGCGTCCCGTCGGTGAGTTCGCGGATGCTGATGCCGCGCTCGGCCGCCCGGGCGTTGATCTTGTCGTCCACGTCGGTGACGTTGCGCGCGTAGGTGACGTGCCCCGGCCCGTAGAGGTGGCGCAGCAGCCGGAACAACAGGTCGAAGACGATGATCGGCCGGGCATTGCCGATATGGGCGGCGTCGTAGACGGTCGGGCCGCAGGCGTAGAGGCGGACATGCTGCGGATCGATCGGCGCAAAGGCTTCCTTGGCGCCGGTCAGCGTGTTGTAGAGCCGCAACATCGGCGCCATGAAACCCATCCCCATTCCGGCGCCGCGGCCTGATCCCGGCGCCGCGCCGGCGCCGGAAAACCGGCCCTGCCGTCAACGACCTGCGGGCCCCGCGCGGCGAAGAACGGCCGAAACGTGGCGGATCCGGAAGGCCCGCCACGGCACCCTGTTGCATCGCGGCGACGGCGCGGCCCGCGCGATGGGGCTAACCCAAAAGCGTGAGGAATTCGAGATGGCCTGCGCGCCCTGCACGTAAGGCTTCCTTAACCGCGCCGTCGGACCGTCCGCGGCACGATCCTCACGCCACAGATCCTGTGCCCAAGGACAATTCATGCGACGCTCGGCCGCCGGTTCCCTCGCCCTCGTCACCGTTCTTGCCTGCGCAGGCCTGACGCATGTCGCGCTGGCCGGCACCGACGGCGAGACGCCTGCGAAGGCGCCCGCGCGTGTCGAGAAGACCTTCCTGATCCCATCCAGCGACGGCTACGGCGTCGGCGAGTGCCTGACCACGCCGGGCAGCGCCTGCGGCCAAGTCGTCGCCAACGCGTGGTGCGAGGCGCAGGGCTACGCGGCCGCCAATTCCTACGGCGTGGCCGCCGCCGACGAATATACCGGCGCGATCAGCCAGCCGGTCCCGACGCCGTCCGAGCGGCCGATCCGGATCACCTGCCAGGACTGAGCCGGCCAGGACTGAGCCGACCAGGGCCGGCCCAGTCGGCAGGGCGCTCCGCTCACTTCATGAAGTCGGCGCATTTCTGCGCCGGTTCGGTGCCCCAGGGCGCCAGCGGCACGGCCGAGGTCGAGTTCTTGGGCGAGCCCTGGATGACCTTGTCCGAATAGACCATGTAGATCAGCGTATTGCGCTTCGCGTCGCAGCCGCGGACGATCTGCATCGACTTGAAGATCAGCGACCGACGCTCGCTGAACACGACTTCACCCTGGCTGAGCTTGCCCTTGAAGGCGATCGGCCCGGTCTGGCGGCAGGCCAGCGAGATGTCCGAGACGTCCTCGGCGAGGCCCAGCGTGCCCTTGATCCCGCCCTTCTCGGGCTGGGTGTACCAGCAGGCGACCCCCGAGACCGCCGGATCGTCCACGCCGTAGACCACGAGCTTGTCGTTGGGGGTCAGCGGCCGCCAGACCGTCGACTTGTCGAAAATGCGATCCGGCTCCTGCGCCGAGGCCGGACCGGCTGCGGCCAAGCCCACGGCCAACAGCCCGACATAGGTGAGACTCCGAAACAACATCACTGGCCAATTCCCCCTCTCGCTTGCCGGCCGGATGTAGGAGGGGTGTCGCGGTCTTGCGAGGGGGCGTAGAATGGCTCCGCTTCGGTTCCGAAGCGCGGATGCGCGCGGGCCTGGATTCTCCGGATCGCCGCGCACCCGATCAACGCGATGCAGCCTATGCCTCACCGCCCGATCGTCCGTACGTTCGGCCGCCTCGTCCTGAGCGCGGCCATAGCCCTCGGACTGTCCTATCCCCTCGCCACCGCCGCGCGCGCGCAGGACGCGGCTCCCAGCCCGCCGCCGACCGAGGCACGGCCGGCGCCGCAACTGCCGTCGCCCCAGTGCCGGCGGTACCGGGCGGAGCTGGCCTCGCTCCAGACCGGCGCCAGCACGACGCGCGCCCTGAACGACGAGATCGGGCGGCTCGAGGCCTATTTCCGCGGCCTCAACTGCGAGGGCGGCAAGTTCCTGTTCTTCGACACGCGACCGCCGCAATGCGGGGCGGTGGAGCAGCGGATCCGCGCCCTCAAGGCCACCTATGGCGGCGCCGTGATCGACGACAGCGGCGCCCGGAAGCGTGAGCTCCAGGGGCTCGTGGCCTCCACCTGCCCGCCGCGCGAGACCTATGCCGGCTCCGGCGAGGCCTATGCCCGGGGCGGCCCGCAGACGGTCTGCGTGCGCACCTGCGACGGCGGTTTCTTCCCCCTGAAGAACCTGCCCGAGGGACGCGGCGGTGCCGACGAGATGTGCCAGGCCCTGTGCCCGGGGACCGAGGCGCAGGCCTATTCGATGCCGTATGGCGACGATGCCCTGAAGCACGCCGCCACGGTGAAAGGCAGCCGCGCCTATGCGAGCCTCGCCAACGCCTTCAAGTTTCGCAAGGAATTCGTTCCGAACTGCTCGTGCAAGCCGGAGGGCAAGAGCTGGGCCCAGTCCCTGGTGAAGGCCGAGAGCATGCTGGTCCGGCACAAGGGCGACATCTTCGTCACGCCGATGCAGGCCGAGGCGCTGTCCCGGCCGAAGGTGCGCCTCACCCTGGTGGGACGGGCCGACCGGACCGCGGCCGAACTCGCCGCCGATGTGGCCGGTCGCGCCGGGGTCGACACGAAGGCTGGCCTGACACCGGAGGAACCCGGAAAGGCCGAGCCGGCGGCGGCGAAACCCGATCACGTTGCCGTGCGCATCATCGCGCCGGACGTCGTCGCTGTCCCCAAGCGCCTCACGCCCTGAGACTTCCCCCGCCCGCGCGTGGGGGAACCAAATGCCGCGTTCCGGGTTCGGGTCGGCCTGAACCGACATGGGACCGCGATGCGTCTGCTCCGCCTGATCCTCCTCACCGGCACGGTGCTGCCGGCCCTCACGCTCATGCAGCCCGCCGGAGCCGAGCCGGGCCGGTTCCACCTCGCACAAGGTGGACCGGAGGAGCGCGGCCCCCGCGGCGGCGAGCCGCCACATGGCGGACCGCGCCCGGAGCGGCCGCCGCAGGAGCGGCCCGGCCCGCAGCCGGGTCCGCCGGCTGGACGTGAACGCCCCGAGCCCCGACCGGAGCCCCGGCCGGAGCGCGCCGCACCGCCGCCGCGCGAGCGGCCGGAACCGCCGGCCCAGCGTGCACCGCAGGCTGAGCAGCCTCAGCGGGAGCGTGGGCCGGAGCGCCGTCCCGAGCCGCCGGCATCGCGCCCTCCGGCACAGGACCGGCAGCAGGAGCGCCAGGATCGGCAGCAGGAGCGCCAAGAGCGGCAGCAGGAGCGCCAAGAACGGCAGCAGGAGCGCCAAGAGCGGCAGCAGGAGCAGCGCCAGCCGGATCAGCGCCAGCAGGAGCGCCGGGAGCAGCAGCCGGATCGTCCGGATCGCGGGCCTCAGGACCGCGCAGCGCCCGGGCGGCCCGGCCCGGAGCGGCAACAGACGCCGGATCGGGACCAGGGTCCTGCTCCTCAGCCGAAGCCGGAGCGGCCGCCGGCACCGCCGCAGCAGCGTCAGGCACCGGACGGGGATCGCGCGGCCCCGGAG
>NZ_BACT01000380.1:0-2709 GCF_000333255.1 Methylobacterium sp. B1
GCCCAGATCGCGAGTCCGACGACATGACGACCCGTTTCCGCGCGATGGTCCCCGGCACCCTCGCGCTGCTCACCCTGGCGCTCGCCTCGCTCCCGGCGCGCGCCGACGCCGTCCCGAATCTCGATGTCGAGCGGACCTGCCAGTCGGCGCAGGTCACCAACACGTCCATCAGCGACAAGGCGAATTACGACGGCTGCCTCCGCTCCGAGCGCGAAGCCCGAAAGGAGGCCGAGCGGCACTGGAGCAGCTATACCCCCGCCGCCAAGCGTCAGTGCGAGGATCAGTTCAAGGCAGGCGGCTATCCGTCCTACGTCGAGATGGTGACGTGCCTGGAACTCGCCTCCGGCACCGTGCCGACGCAGAGCGACGCGGGCGGCCGCGCGGTGGGCGGTCCGGGCTCGCCGCGGGACGTGAAGGTGCAGCGCGAAGGCGCCGCCAACCTCACCAAGGAGCCGCCCGCGAGCCAGCGCACGGATCCCATGAAGGTGCTGGAGAACAAATAGGCCCGCGCGCCGGAGACCGTCCCGGCCGCGGCGGGCGCCGACGAGCCATTCTCCCGGCGCCGAGGCATAGGACCGAGGCGGCGTGCTAAGGGCGGTCATCCCCGCCTTCCCGCACGCCGCCCGGATCCGTGAACGCCCTCGCCATCATCGCCCCGATCTTCGGGATCGTCCTGATCGGCTGGGCGGCAGCCCTCGCGGGCCTTCTCTCCGACAAGGTGAGCGACGGTCTGTCGGAATACGTCTTCGCCGTCGCCGTCCCGGCCCTGATCATCGCCACGCTGACCAAGCCCGGCATGAGCGGGACCGTCACATGGTCCTACTGGGTCGCGTATTTCGGCGGCGCCGCGATCTCGTGGTTCGTCGGCACGCTGATCGCCCGGCGGCGCGCCGGGATCGAGCGGCGGGGCGCCATCCTGCACGGCTTCGCGGCGAGCCAGTCGAACACGGTGTTCGTCGGCGTGCCGATGATCCTCCAGGCCTATGGCGAGGAGGGCGCCTTCCCGCTGTTCATGCTGCTCGCCGTCCACCTGCCGCTGATGATGGGCAGCGCCACCTTCCTGATCGAATCCGATTCCGGCCTGCCGGTCCTGGCGCGGATCCGGGGGCTCGCCCTGGTGCTGCTGCGCAACCCGATCTTCGTGGCGCTCCTGATCGGCATGGCGATGAAGGGGCTCGGTCTCGCGCCTGTCGGCACCGCCCGATCGCTCATCGACGCCTTCGCGGGCACCGCCTCCACCTGTGCGCTGGTGGCGCTCGGAGCCGGCCTGAAGCGCTACCGGGTGCTGTTCGACCTCAAGGGCGCCCTGGTCATCGCCCTCCTGAAGAACCTCCTGCACCCGCTGGCGGTCTGGATCCTGGCCTTCCACGTCTTCGCGATGCCGGCCGCCTATGCGGGCGTCGCGACCCTGTTCGCCGCCATGCCGGTGGGGATCAACGCCTACCTGCTGGCGGCGCGCTACAAGACCGAAACCGGGATGGTAGCGGCCTCCGTGCTGGTCTCGACCCTGCTGGCGCCGCTCACCACCCTGGCGTGGCTGATGCTCCTCGGCCGGGCATGACGGCGGCGCCCCGGCGTCACCGCGCGCGTTGGACGGGGCGTTTTCCGGGTCTAGGGTAGGCGCAAGCGCGGGTCCGCGAGGCCCGACGCATCCCTGCAGGCGAGGAATTTCGATGAACGCTCCGATGCGCCCTCCGGGCAGCGCCTCCCCGTCGGCCCCGGCCTCGCCCCGCTTCGTTTGGGACGATCCCTTCCTGCTGGAGGATCAGCTCACCGAGGATGAGCGGGCGATCCGCGATGTCGCCCAGAGCTTCGCGCAGGAGCAGCTCCTGCCCGGGATCGTCGAGGCCTACGCGAACGAGACGACCGATCCGGGCCTGTTCCGCAAGATGGGCGAACTGGGCCTCCTCGGCGTCACCCTGCCGGAGGAGTATGGCTGCGCCGGCGCGTCCTACGTCGCCTACGGGCTGGTGGCGCGCGCCGTCGAGGCGGTCGATTCCGGCTACCGCTCGATGATGAGCGTGCAATCCTCCCTCGTGATGTACCCGATCCACGCCTACGGCTCGGAGGAGCAGCGCCAGAAGTTCCTGCCGAAGCTCGCCTCGGGGGAATGGATCGGCTGCTTCGGCCTCACGGAGCCCGATGCCGGCTCGGATCCGGCCGGCATGAAGACCAAGGCCGAGAAGATCGACGGCGGCTACCGGCTCACCGGCGCCAAGATGTGGATCTCGAACGCGCCCTTCGCGGACGTGTTCGTGGTCTGGGCGAAGTCCGACGCGCACGAGGGCGCGATCCGCGGTTTCGTCCTCGAGAAGGGCATGAAGGGCCTCTCGGCTCCGACGCTCAAGGGCAAGCTGTCCCTGCGCGCCTCCACCACCGGCGAGATCGTCATGGAGGGCGTCGAGGTCGGCGAGGACGCGCTGCTGCCGAACGTCTCGGGGCTGAAGGGGCCGTTCGGCTGCCTCAACCGGGCGCGCTACGGCATCTCCTGGGGCGCGATGGGCGCCGCCGAGGATTGCTGGCACCGCGCCCGCACCTACACGCTGGAGCGCAAGCAGTTCGGTCGCCCCCTGGCGCAGACCCAGCTCGTCCAGAAGAAGCTCGCCGACATGCAGACCGAGATCGCGCTGGGCCTCCAGGCCTCGCTGCGGGTCGGGCGGCTGATGGACGAGGGCAAGATGGCGCCGGAGATGATCTCGCTGGTCAAGC
>NZ_BACT01000379.1:0-551 GCF_000333255.1 Methylobacterium sp. B1
GTCTTCGCCTTCGACAGCGCGGTCTTCCACCGCTGGGAGCCCTGAGCGCACCGGGCCCGCTCCCGCGCGTTGACACCCCAGACACGGACGGGATCAGGCAGGCATGTATCAGAAGAAGCTCGGCAGCACGGGGCTGTTCGTCTCGGAACTCTGCCTCGGCACCATGACCTTCGGCGGCGGGGCCGGGATGTGGCGCCAGATCGGCGCCCTCGACCAGACGGAGGCCGGGCGCCTCGTCGGACGGGCGCTCGAGGCCGGGATCAACTTCATCGACACGGCCGACGTCTACGCGGAGGGGCTCTCGGAGCAGATCACCGGCCAGGCCCTGCGCGACCTCAAGGTCCCACGCGACAGCGTCGTCGTCGCCACCAAGGGCTACGGGCCGATGGGGTCGGGCGCGAACGCCAAGGGCGCCTCGCGCCTGCACCTGATCGACGCCTGCAAGGCGAGCCTCAAGCGGCTCCAGCTCGACCACATCGACCTCTATCAGGTCCAGAAGGCGGTCAGCGGTCGGGTGAACGTATCGGCCATTTCCGACGTGCGAACACTCG
>NZ_BACT01000378.1:0-1892 GCF_000333255.1 Methylobacterium sp. B1
CCGAGGCCGTTGCTGCACGGCTCGGTCACGGTCTTGGCGGCCGCCGTGGCGATCGCGGCGTCGACCGCGTTCCCGCCGGCCTGGAGCATCTGGATGCCGGCCTGTGCCGCCAGCGCGTGCGAGGTGGCGACACAGTTGCGCCCGAACATCGGCATGCGCAGGGACGGATACCCGGTCACCCAGTCGAACGGCTTCATGGCACTGTTCCCGGCCTCGGCAGCGGATCTGCTCCCGCGGCACTTGGCATACAGGATATCCGGCGCCGGTGAAGGCGTGCCCGGGATGGATGCCAAACGAAAAACGCGGGCCCAAGGACCCGCGCTTCGCGACATTCACGCTGTTTGTGGGAGCCGCTCAGTAGGGGCGGCCGTAGAGCGGCGAGGTCGGATCCAGGCGATCGACGAAGGAGAGGTCGACGTTGCGGATCGCGCTCGAACGGGCGCCGATGAACGGTCCGTTGGTGATCGGGTCCGGCAGGATCCCGCGGCCGAAGCGGTCGGTCGGGCCGTAGGGCGGGGTCAGCTGGTTGGACGCTGCGATCAGGTAGGGGTTCAGAGCCGGATTCCGCGAACCGCCGGCACCCGGGACGTTCGAGGTGAGCGGCACATTGCCGGCATCCAGCCAGCTGCGCGGGCGCACCCGGATCGGGAGCGGGCGGCTGACCCGGTAGATCGGGCCGGAAACGAAACCATCCTGCGCCTCAGCCGGCGCGGAGGCCAGAACGCCGAGGCCGGTGGCGGCGACAACGCCGAGAAGGGCGATCTTGAGCGAGCGCATGGCCAACCTTGTGTATGAGTGCCATCAGTATGGCGACCGAAGCTTAACAGTTCGCCGCCTTTGACAAGAAGACGCTTGGGCGAGGCTGTTGTTCCGCCCTTATGGCTGAGCTTGTGCGATTTGCCACACTGTGGCCTCATTTTTTATTTTGCGGCCGTCGGATTAACGATCCGGTCCGGCTCGAAGGTTCCGCGCCGGCTGTCGCCGGGCAGGCGCTCGCGGGGTCGGGCACGGCAGCGAAGGCCGCCGTCGTGTCGGGATCGGCAAGATCGACGAGGCTCAGCGCATCCAGCAGGCAGGCCACGGCCTGCGGTTCCGGAGGATGGCCGAGGGGGGCGCAGAGCCATCCATCGAGCTGAAACCCCGTCTCCCGTGTGACGAAACCCGTGCAGCTCCGCTGCGTCGGTCCGGCGAAGGTCATCTCCAGGGTCTCGACCGCGCCGAACCGGGTCCGGATCTGGCCGCGGGCTCCGGTCCGCGCGACCGCAAGGGCAGGGCGGTCGAGGGCTGGGCCGTTGGCGGCCCGCCGGGCCATCAGGACGAACAGCGACGGCGGCGGTCCGGTGAGCGTTCCGCGCGTGAGGACGATCCGCAGCGCAGGCGCCTCGATCGCAGCCACATCGCCGCGCATCAGCGTGTCCTCGCGCAGGCCCGTCCGCGGATCGACCGGGGCGGCGACCCGCACCGGATCGGGCCCAGGCTCGGCGAGGCCGAACCGGGCGGGCGCGATCGCCGGCTGCGCCGGCGAAGCCCGGACGGACGGCACGAAGGCGGTCTCGAGATCCGGAGCGCGTTGGATGCCGGGGAGGGGGCCGGGCAACCGGGCGAACACGCACACCAGGGCGATCGCGGCCGATGCCAGCGCGAGACGCAGGCCGAGGGATCCCGGTGACCAGCCTGCGCGTGCCGCGGGCGGGCGGAGTCCGACTCGATCGACGAGAGGCGCTGTTCCGATCAGCATCGTGCTCCGTACCGAAGGCGGGACGCGGGATTGGGCGGTCAGCCTCGCACGGCAGGACTGCATGCCCGTTCCCGGACCGGGTCCGTCACCGGATTCCTCCGCGCAGGGTGAATCAAGCGTTGCGCGGTCGTCGGCCTGACAGCATGGGCACATG
>NZ_BACT01000377.1:0-2800 GCF_000333255.1 Methylobacterium sp. B1
AGCTCCAGCTTCTCCAGCAGGCTCGCCACCCGGCCGGCCTCCGCCGCCCAGGTTTCGGAGAACGGATCGAGGTGGTGGATGTCCAGCGTCAGGGCCACGCCGTCGTAGCCCGCGGCCTTGATCAGGTGGATCGCGTCGTCGAGGCGGTGGTTGGCCGCGCCGTTGGTGTTGTAGGCGAACCGAAGCGTCATGCCGCCCTCCCCTGACGCTGGGCGAGGCGGAACGGCGCGTGGTGCGATTCCGGCTCGCGATAGAGCGGATAGTGCCGCCCGACGATCCGCTCGGCCAGGGCGACGTCGAACAGCGGCTGGCCGCCGAACCGCTCCAGGGCCTCCGGCGTCAGGCGGACCGGCCGCAGGGTCTCGCTCTCGGTGCCGAACTTGATCAGCGGGTGGTCGCGGTCGATGAGCTTCTTCGTGTTGCGCTCGCCGATCCGGTAGTAGCTCATGGTCTCGACCTCGAGCCCCGGCACGATCGCCTTGACCACGCCGACCCCGCCGCCCGGGGGCGTGCAGTCGACGTAGAGGACGTCGAACCCGGCCTCCGTGAGCCGGTCGCAGGCGATCTTGCCCCTGGCATGCCCGTCCGCGGCCGGGGTCGAGGGCAGGTCCGCGAAGCGCTTGGTGCTCCGCTCCGAATAGACGGTGTCGGCCAGCACGCCGCGCAGGTCGGCGGCGGGCATCTCGATCCATTCGAGCATCGCCTGCAGGGCGCGGCTCTCCTCGAGGTCGAGGCTCGGAAGCGCCTTCTGGATGAAGGCGTCGATGTAGCCCGGCGGAGTCACCGTGGCGGCCTTGTCGAGGGGGCCGTGGCCGAAGGTCTTGCGCACCCGCGCGGCCTGGAACTCGAGCAGCGCCTTGCGGAGGGCCCGCTCCCGGTCCGGATCGCAGGCCTCGCCGCAGGCCGACAGGGCGATCGGCGCCGGGGTGCGCGCCGGATCCGCGTCGTAGCCGACGACGTAGAGGTTGGTGAGACCGAACTGGTCGGTGGCGAATTTCGGCAGCGCGTGGATCCCGAGCTCCTTGAGCCGGGCCAGCATCGCGGCGTTCTCCGGGCCGATGCCGTCGAGGTCGAGCATCACGCCCTGGTCGAGAGCCCGGAACAGCAGGCCGTTGCCGTCCCGCTGGAGCAGCTCAAGGACGCCGTGGCCCAGCGCGAAGGGCACGTCGGGCCCCGCGCCGAGACCGTTGGTGATCAGGTTGGTGAAGGGTTTGTAGCCCTCGGACAGCTCGAAATAGTCGGTGGCGGCGACGTCGAGCGGCATGAGCACGATCTCGCCCGTGGCGTGCCGGACGCTGGGCGTCCATTCGAGCACCGTGTCCCGGCCCACCGGGGAGCCGGCGGGCAGGCAGAGGGTCAGCGGGTCGGCGACGGATTTGGCGCCGTAGACGCGGGCGAGGTCGGTGTAGCTCGCCCGTTCCTTGGCCCGGGGCAGCACCGCGAGCGAGGGCATCAGGTTCTCGGCGATCTCGGCGACCGCGCCGATCAGCGCCTCGTCGTCGGTGGCGCCGTAGCCGATGCCCGACGGCATCGCGCCCACGAAGAACGGGTCGTCGAGGAACAGGGCCACGAACCAGACCGGGATGCCGGTGCGGTCGAGGGGCGCCAGCGGGAAGCCGACGATGCGCCCTTCCGGCAGGACGTCGAGATAGGCGCGCACGGGATCCGGCAGGGTCTCGGGCAGCCCCTCGATCGGCCGCTTGGCGCCGAAGCGATAGGGGCGCGGCGCCTTGATCCGCGCGTGCCGGGCGCGGTCGTCCTGGTCGTGGAAGCCGTCTGCGTTGCTCACGTCGTGTTCCCGTGTTCCTCGGACCGCCTGCTCACCTTCGTCCTGCCCATCCCCTCATCCTGAGCTGCCGGAGCGCAGCGAAGGCCTCGAAGGAGGGCTCTGGACGGCACAGCGCTTCCTGGAGCCCTCCCACGAGGCCCGCTGGCGCGGGCACCTCAGGATGAGGGTGCGGCTTGGATTGGATAGGTAGCTGTCCGGTGTCTGCTCATCCTGTCCTGCGGTCGCTACCCCTGCCCATAGGCGCGGGCGACGAGTCGCATCGTGTGGAGATCGCGTGCGGCCGAGTACGCCCCCCGCTCCTCGGGCCGGCGCAGGGCCGAGCCGAAGGCGCGCACCTGCTCGGTGAAGGGGGAGCTGTCGGCGTCGAAGGCGAGCGGTTCGACGCGCCCGCTGGCGCCGTCGATGAAGGACAGCGATCCTCCGGCCGTCTGGCCCATGGTGTTCTCGGCGATCAGCATCCCCTTCGTACCGACCACCTCCAGGCGGCGGCGGGGCAGCGCGTCGGGGCAATTGTAGGCGACGTGCAGGCTCGCCAGCGCGCCGCCCGCGGTCCGCCCGATCAGCAGGGCGCCGTCATCGACGGAATAGTCCTGGGCCCGGCTCTGGGTCAGGGCCGCGAGGTCGGCGATCGGCTCGTCGAGCAGGAAATCCACGAGGTCGAGCCCGTGCGGGGCGAGGTCCATCAAGGCGCCGCCGCCGGCCTGGGCGGCATCGATCCGCCAGTTGGGCTGGCCGGCCTCCGACCAGTCGCGCCCGAGCCAGCAGGCGTAGACGATCCGCACCGTGGTGACGGTGCCGAGCCGCCCGGCCGCGACCTGAGCGCGGATCGTCCGATGGGCCGGGTGATGACGCTGATCGAAGGCGGTGCCGTAGAAGATTTGTTGCGATTCGACCGCGCGCGCGATGGCTTCCGCGTCCGCGAGCGTCGCCGCCATGGGCTTCTCGCAGAGCACCGCCTTGCCGGCGGCGGCGAGCGCCTCGACGGCGCCGCGGTGGAGATGGTTCGGCGTC
>NZ_BACT01000376.1:0-7028 GCF_000333255.1 Methylobacterium sp. B1
CGGCCAGCAGGCTTTGCGTCGCGGGGACGGGGTAGCCGGCCTCCGCCAGCGCCGTCGCGACCTCCACCGGGCTCGTGCCCCCATTGAGGACGAGGCTGGCGCGCTTGGGTGGCGAGGTTCACCGCCACGTCCCGGGTGCCGGGCAGCGCCGCGAGGGCGCGCTCCACGCGGCCGACGCAGGAGGCGCAGGACATGCCCGTGACGGGCAGGGTCAGGGCGACGGATTTCGACATGGCGGTGATCCGGTTCGAAGCATCCATGCCGGGTCAGATGGGGCTTCCCATCATGGGAAGGTCAAGGGCGCGCGGGCCGGATATCGGACAGATCCGGGCGATGGCGAGCCGCTTCGCCCGTTGTCGAATCGCTCGTGCCCGGCCAAGCTTCCCGCATACCGGAGCGACGAGGGCGCGGATGAGCGAACCGCTGACGATCTATGGCGACCCGGGCTCCGGGAACTGCCTCAAGGTCAAGTGGGTCGCGGCCCATCTCGGCATCCCGGCGGTCTGGCGCGACGTGGATGTCCCGGGCGGCGGGACCCGCACGCCCGAATTCCTGGCCCTGAACCCCGCCGGGCGGGTGCCGATCGTCGTCCTGCCCGACGGCGCCGTGCTGTCGGAATCGAACGCGATCATCGTCTATCTCGCGGAAGGCTCCGCGCTGATCCCTGAAGCGGCCCTGCCCCGTGCCCGGATGCTGCAGTGGATGTTCTGGGAGCAGTACAGCCACGAGCCCTACATCGCGGTCCGCCGCTACCAGCTCCATTACCTCAGGCGGGCGCCGGAGAATCTCGACCCGAAGCTTGCCGAGCGCGGCGCCGACGCCCTGCGGCTGATGGAGCGGACGCTGGCCGGTTCCGCCTTCCTGGCGGGCGAGGCCCTGACCCTCGCCGATGTGGCGCTCGTCGCCTACACCCGCATGGCCCATGAGGGCGGCTTCGACCTCGCGGGCTACGGGGCCATCCGCGCCTGGATCGGGCGCGTCGAGGACGGCCTCGGGATCGGCCCCTATGCCGGGCCGGCCTGATCGGCCGGGGGCGGCAGCGCGGCGGTGCCGTATTCCGGCAGGCTGACCCGCACGGTGGTCCCCTCCCCCACCGCGCTCTCGATGGCGATGCGTCCGCGGTGGCGGTTGAGGCTGTGCTTGACGATGGCGAGCCCCAGGCCCGTGCCCCCGCGGGCGCGGCTCGACGCGACGTCGACCCGGTAGAAGCGCTCCGTGAGCCGCGGGATGTGCTCGGGCGGGATGCCCGGCCCGTCATCGACCACGGACAGGACGATCCGGGGCCCGAGCCGCGGATCGTCCTCGCGGGCGAGCCCGACGCTGATCCGGCCGCCGCCGTATTTGACGGCGTTCTCGATCAGGTTCTCGATCACCCGGGCGAGCTCGTCGGAATCGCCGGGGACCGCGAAGGGGCCGGCGACCTCCTCCAGGCGGATCGTGGCGCCCCGCGCCTCGGCGGGCGGGCCCTGGGCGTCGACCATCTGGCGGGCCAGCGCCGCGAGATCGACCACGGCGGTGGGGGCCACGTGCTCCCGCAGCTCGATCCGCGACAGCGACAGGAGATCGTCGATCAGCCGCGTCATGCGCAGGGCCTGGACGCGCATGATCTCTAGGAAGCGCTCCCGGGCCTGCGCGTCATCGCGGGCGGGGCCCTGCAGGGTCTCGATGAAGCCGATCAGGGTGGCCAGCGGCGTGCGCAGCTCGTGGCTTGCATTGGCGACGAAGTCGACCCGCATGGCCTCCAGACGCCGGGCCGAGGTGAGGTCGCGCAGGAACAACAGCGCGCTGACGCCGGATCCGTCGGGCATCGGCAGGGCGCCGATCTGGACCTCGAAGGTCCGCTCCAGGGGGACCCGGGTCGACAGCGCGACGCGGCGCGGCAGGCCGGAACTCAGCACCGCCTCGACGCCGTCGAGGACCTCCGGGTCGCGGAGCGCAAAGGACAGGGGCCGGGCGTGGTGCAGGGCCGGCAGGAGGGCCCGGGCGGCGGGGTTCGCCTCCACCACCAGGGTGCGCCGGTCCACCAGGATCACCGGATCCGGCACGTGAGCCAGGAGCGCCTCGGCGACGGCGTGGCGCTGCGTGGTTGCAGCCGGACGCGGCACCGGGGCCTCGCGGCCGCGGCCGCCGAGCCAGCCGCCCAGGCAGACGGCCACGAGCCCGGTCAGGATCAGCGGGAGATCGAGCCGCCCGGCCAGCGCGGTGGCAAGCCCGAGCAGGCCCGCGGCGATCGCGGCGCCGGTCCAGGCGGGGGAGCTGCGCAGGCGACCGGACATGGCAGGCGCGGCGGATCAGCGGGTTTCGGACTCGTCGCGCCACGCCCGGCCGGACGGGCCGGCCGTGCCCTCCGGAGGCCCCGGATCGCGCGCGCCGCCCGCCCGCTTGACGATCTCGTACAGGCCGAGCATCGCCAGGGCGGTCACGAACGGGACGACGTAGTAGCAGCCCCGGAACAGCAGCAGCGAGGTCAGCACCTCGTTGCGCGGCAGGCTCGACAGGGCGAGCAGGACCGTCGCCTCGAACACCCCGATGCCGCCGGGGGCATTCGACGCGATGCCCAGCATGGCGGCGAGCACGTAGATCGCCAGGAAGGTGGTGAAGCCGAGCGTCGTCTCCTGCGGCAGCAGCACGTAGAGCACGGCCGCCGCCGCGCAGACGTCGCCGATCCCGACGATCATCTGGCCGATGGAGACGGAGGCCCCGGGCAGTTCCAGGCGCCAGTGCTTGACGGTGATGCTGCGCTTCTTGGCCGAGACCCAGGCGAGGTAGCCGAGCACGAGGGCGAGCGCCGCGAGGCCGACGCCCTGATTGATCCGGATCGACGTGAAGGCGAGCCCGGCGAGCTGGCCCGCCTCGATGATCAGGCTCAGACCCAGCACCACGCCCATGCCGAGCCAGAAGGTGAAGCCGGCGATCACGGTCAGAGCCGCGATCTTGGCGGTGGACAGGCCCTGCCGGGCATAGATCCAGTAGCGGATCGTGCCGGCGGTGAGCAGCGGGAAACCGAGGGTGAAGCTCACCGCATAGCTCGTGAACGAGGCGAGCGCGGTGATCCGGTACGGCACCTTGATCTTGAGCTGGCGCAGGGCCAGCGCGTCGTAGCCGGTGAGGAACACGTAGCTGACGCCGACGAACAGGAAGGCGAGCCCGAGCTGCTCGGCGGTCGCGGCCGCGATGGCGCTGCGCACCTCCGCCCAGCTCACGCTCTGGACGAGCTTCCACAGGACGCCGAGGGAGACCGCGAACAGCACGATGCTGGCGCCCGTGCCGATCCAGGCATAGCGGCTGCGCCGGACCTTCCGCTTCGCGTCCGCGGCGGCATCGTGCTCAACCGGCTCGACCGGCTCGGCCGGGCTCCGGTGCTGTCCCTGAAAATTCATGCCGATCGGCGTCCGCCCTTCCGGCTGCGCGGCCCGGCCGAAGGCCGTCAGCCCGAGCCGGAAACTCCCGGACCGCGGCCCGTTGCCCCGCATGTAGGCCGAACCGGCGCCCAAGACCAGGGAAGCGGCCGCCGGGACAGGCGTTCTATCCTCAGCCGGGCATCCGACCGAGCCGCGCCGCCGCCTCGGCGAGGCCCCGCCGGATCCGGGCCGGCACCTCCGGCGCGGTGCAGACATAGGTCGGACTCGGATGCGGCACCCGGATGACCGGCAGGTCGGGGCGGAGCACCGCGAGCGCCGGCGCCGCCTCGCCGGCGAAGCGGCCGGCCAGCACCGCCACGGCGAGGCGCGGCAGGAGGTCGAGGAGCGGGGCCAGATAGGGCGCGGCGGCCGCGACCTCCGCGCGGCGGGGCGCGCGGTTGCGTGCGCCCTCCTGGTGGATCAGCCAGGGGACGGCGTTCCAGATCAGCGTGTCGGCGCGGGCGATGCCGGCCTCGGCGAGGAAGCGGAACAGGTTCGCGGCGGTGCCGTTCGCGCTGTCGCGGGTCACGAAGCCGGTGCGCAGCACCGCCGGGCCCGGCGTCTCGAGGAGGAGCAGCATCCGGGCGTCGACGCCGCCATCCAGGGGGTCGGGCGCCGGGACCGGGGCGCCACGCTCGGCCGCAATGCGCGCGGCGAGGGCCCGGATCGGGGCGATGTGGGGGCTGCCGATCAGGGCGCGGCGTGCCGCGAGGGCGTCCGGATCGGCCAGGGCCCTCGGCGCCTGCGGCTCAGCCGGCATCGAGCCCGGGGACGGTCACGCCGAGCGGGCCGGACAGGCGGAAGCGCTCGAGGCCCTCCTCCCGGGCGAGGCGCGCGTCGAGGCCGGCCAGGCCGCCGAACTGGAAACCGATCTGGCTGGCATAGGCCGCGCAGGCGGCGCGCTTGCGGGCTTGCGCCTCCGGATCGAGGCGCATCACCGGCTCGGGAAGCCCCGCGAACAGCGCGGCCAGCGGCGCCTTCGGCGCGGCCTCCCGCACCGTGTAGGGAAAATCGCGCCACCACAGGATCGGTGACGGCACGGCGAGCCCGCGCAGCGCCCGGACCGCCTGGACGTGATCGACATGGCCGCCGATCGCCTGGGGGGCGAGGATCAGGTCGGGCCGCTCGGCGGCGATCAGATCCGCCAGGGCGGGGGCGAGGTCGCCCACGATGCCGTCGTCGGCGCGGGTCTCGGAGAAGAGCTCCGGCGGCGCGCCGTAGCCCCGGTGCGGCGCCTCCCGGAACGGCAGGTGGACGGGCGGCGCGATGCCGAGCGCGGCGGCGGCGCGGACATCCTCGGCCCGGCGCAGGGCCATGTAGTCGACCTCCGGCGCCAAGCCCTTGTCGAGCTGGCAGGCGAGGGCGAAGCCCGTCGGGTCGGCGACGCTGCCGGTGAACAGGGTCGCCATCACCACGCGCCAGCCGTCCCGCGCCAGGCCCGCCAGGAGGCCGCCGCAGGAGAAGGCCGCATCATCGAGATGGGGGGACAGGGCGAGGGCGATCGGCATGGTTCAGAGCCTGTCGGCTGGGGGGATGCTCCAACCCCGAGCCTCATCCGGAGGTGCCGGAGCGCAAAGCCGGCGCGAGGGCGCCTTCGCGGCTTGCGCGTCGCGGGCGCACCTCAGGACGAGACCCCGGATGGGACGGCCCAAGTGCGAAGTCCCGTCAGAGCAGGTGTGGCTCGGCGCGGAACCGGCAGCTGGGATCGTCGGGCAGGTCCGTCGCAAAGTCGGTGGCCGGCGTCTCGGAGCGCACCCGCGCGTAGACCTCCATGATCTGCCGCCCGACCGCGTGCCAGGAATAGACCCGCCGGCACTCCTCGAGGCCGGCGCTCGCAATGCGGCGGCGGAGCGCCGCGTCCGTGATGATCCGGGTGAGCGCGGCGGCCTGCGCCGGCACGTCACCCGGATTCACCAGCAGCCCGTTCTCCCCGTCGCGCAGGCAGTCCGACACGCCGACCGCGTGGCACGAGACGGTGGCGAGCCCGGCCGCCAGCGCCTCCAGGATCGTGTTCGAGAACCCCTCCGCGTAGGTCGGCGAGACGAACACGTCGGCGCGGCGGTAGAGGTCGGGCACGGAGCCGTACTCGGCATAGCCCGTGAAGGCGATCTCGCGCTCGGAGAAGGCGTGCTCCGCGGCGAGCGCCTTGGCCGGGTCCACGTCGGGCCCGATCCCCGAGATCGTGGCCGCGAAGGGCGTGCCCTGCCGGCGCAGGATCGCCAGGGCCTCGATGAAATCGAGCACGCCTTTCCGGCGATCGACCCGGCCGTGGTAGAACAGCCGCACCGGCCCGCCATGGGGCGCCGGCAGCCCGTCGGGCGTGGCCTGCGCGAAGCGCTCGGTGTCGACCGCGCCGGGCACGATCGTGAAGCGGGCGGGGTCCGAGCCCAGGCGCTCGCAGACCTCGTCCACGAAGGAGGCGCCGCCGATCAGCAGGGCGTTGGCGTGAGCCAGCACCTCGCACATGGCGACCCGGTGCGTCTCGCAGCAGGAGCCGACCCAGTGGCCGTCGCCGCCCTGGATCGAGACGACGCTCGGCACCCCGAGCTTGCGGGCGGCCAGCAGCACCGCCCAGCCGGTCGGGTAGCCGTACTGCGCGTGCAGGATGTCGAAGGGGTTCTGGGCGTGCTCTTGGGCGATCGCGTCCACCATGGTGGCGATGTCGCGCTCGAAATCGCCCGACGTCTGCTCGCCGAACTGCTCCAGGCCGATCACCCGCACACCCGGCACCGGCGGCGGCGGCCCGCCGCCGTAAACGCGGGTGCCGAAGGCGTCGCCCCGGTACTGCGAGATCATCGTCACGTCGTGGCCGGCGCCGACCAACTCGCGCAGCAGGTTCTGCGCGTAGACGCTCATGCCCGATATGGCGGGGAAGTAGCGGCGGCTGAGGAAGAGGATTCTCATCGTGCCGCCCCTTCGCGCAGACCGGGAGAGGTGCCGCGTGGCCCCCTCTCCCGCGCCGGCGTCCCGTCTCGCCCCGGCTCGTCTCTCACTGCCATTGCCGCCGCGTCTCCTGCTCGCCGGCCAGAACCGGACCGGGGCGCCGGCAGCCGCGGAGGTAGTCGAGCGCCTGCGGGATCATCACGTCGGCCCGGTGGCTCTCGCGGGACAGCTCGACGCAGATCAGCTTGCCGAAGTTGATCGCCTCCAGCGCCTCCAGGACGCCCGGCACGTCCATGTCGCCCTCGCCGAAGGGCAGGTGGATGTGGCTGCCGCGCTTCATGTCCTCGATCGCCACGGTGCCGATCCGGTCGGCGAATTCACGCACGGCCGCCGCCGGCTCGCGCTCGCCCGTGACGAGGCAGTGTCCGGTATCGAGGGCGAGCTTCAGCCCCGGCACGTCGAGGGACGCGTAATCGTCGAGGGTCTCGATCAGCATGCCGGGCTCCGGCTCCAGGCAGGGGACGACGCCCGCCTCCGTGGCGAAGGCCGCGACTTCGTGCAGCCCCTCGGCCAGCCAGCGCCGGGCCTCGCCGGGATCGACGCCGGGCTTCGGCACGCCGGCCCAGAACGAGACCGCCTCGGCGCTCAGCATGCCGCCGATCTCGATCGCCCGCTTGAGGAAGCCGACCCGCCGGGCGCGGCCCGCGGCATCGGCCGTCACGAGCGTTGGCTCGTGCTGGCGGG
>NZ_BACT01000375.1:0-956 GCF_000333255.1 Methylobacterium sp. B1
CCCTGGCCGCCACCCTGTCGATCCTGGTCGGGGTGGCGATCCGCTACGTCGTGCTGTTCGAGCGCCTGACCCTGCCGACCATCACGCTTCTGGCGCCGGTCTCGCCGATCGCGTGGCTGCCGGTGGCGATCTTCATGTTCGGGATCGGCAACGCCCCGGCGATCTTCATGGTGTTCATCGCCCTGTTTTTCACGATGGTGCTCTCGACCATCCAGCAGATCGACGGGGTCAACCGGAACTACATCAACGTCGCCCGGACGATGGGGGCGACGAAGCGCCAGATCTACGCGCGGGTGATCGTGCCGGCGATCCTGCCGGGGCTGCTGGCGGTGCTGCGCCTCAACCTGTTCGGCGCCTGGATGGTGGTGCTCGTCGCCGAGGCGACCGGCGTCGGCTACGGGCTCGGCCAGGTGATCATGCTGGCGCGCAACACCTTCAACCCATCGCTGGTGTTCTTCACCATCACGCTGATCGGCCTGCTCGGCTTCGCCTTCGACCTGCTGTTCCGGGTGGTCCAGCGGCGGCTGCTGTACTGGCTGCCGCGCGACACGGGGGCCGCCCTTGGCCTCTGATCTCAGCTCCGACGCCGCCGTCTCCTGCCGCGGCGTCGCCAAGGTCTGGGCGGCCGGCACCGCCCGCGCCCACGAGGCCCTGCGCGACATCGACCTCACCGTGCGGCCCGGCGAGTTCGTGGTGTTCCTCGGCCCCTCGGGCTGCGGGAAGAGCACGCTGCTCTACCTCATCGCCGGGCTGGAGGCCGCCTCCGGCGGCGCGCTCCTGTCCTTCGGCGAGGCCGTCACCGGGCCGTCGCCGGAGCGCAGCCTGATCTTCCAGGAAACCTCGCTGCTGCCCTGGCTCAGCGTCTGGCAGAACGTCAGCTTCGGCCTGTCGCTGAAGGGCGTGCCGGAAGCCGAGCGCCGCAGCGTCGCCCGGGCCGCTCTCCAGCGGGTCGGCCC
>NZ_BACT01000374.1:0-14012 GCF_000333255.1 Methylobacterium sp. B1
AGATTGGATCAGCCCCAATCACCGATTGCAGCTTGTCGAATCTCATTTGGCATGTATTAAATCGACGACTGATTTGATCGAATCGGCCCAAGTTGCGGTGCATTGTCGCGTTTTTGTAATGCAGGCATATATTGGAAGCGATTTACGGCATTCAGAATAACGTCACTCAATATTTAAAAATCGCGCAAATCAAAGATCGTTTAAAATTTGTTTCCTTGGAGCAAGACATGCAAAATCTGAAACTTCCGGCGGCATTCATCTTAGGGATCCTCATCACAACGCCGGCATTGTCAAAAGAAGATCCGATGGACACCCAGAGATGCATTTGGGCCTGCATGGCAAACACGCCGGATTGGAGCGGACGAAACTTCAAGGCGTATGAGCGTTGCACCAGAAACAACTGTAGCGGAAAAACATCACGCCATAGGCGATCGAGAGGTTGAGTAGATCTCCGTCACCGACATATCCATCACACGCGGCCTCGTTCGTCCGTCACGGACATCGAGGCTGACCAGTACCGATGGCCAAGCTGACTCAGAGAGGAAACGTCCGCTTCGGGGCAAAAGGCCGGGATCTGGTCGTTACCTTGCGCTGAAGGTGCCGGACGGCTGCCATGGGTGTGCAGCGACAGGACCGCCGAGAGTGCATGTCCGCAGGTCAGCAGACCAGCAGCGATCGCTGGAAACGGAGTTCGCCGCGCCGTCCGCTTGCGATCCATCCCAGCGATGGCCTCAGTCTAGATAAGGCCCCACGTGAATTCGACGGCCGCCATTCACGATCTGCTATCATTGTTTTGAATAGACCGGATGCGGGGGCAGATCCCAATGGCCAAACGCACCATCGTCGTCGTTGGCGGCGGCTTTGCCGGCCTCTGGAGCGCCGCGGCTGCTGCCCGGGCGCGCGTCGAACTCGGGCTGACAGACCAGGTCGCGATCACCCTTGTTGCGCCAGATCCGTTCCACTCTATCCGGGTGCGATGCTACGAGACCGACCTCACGCCCCTGGCCGTGCCACTGGACGAGGTGCTCGATCCCATCGACGTCGACCGGATCGAGGGCAGCGTGACCAAGATCGACGCCGCCGGTCGTCGTCTGATGGTGCGCGTCGCGGACAAACCTGAGCCGATAGCGCTCGAATACGACAGGTTGATTCTCGCCGCCGGGAGCCGGCTGACCCGGCCGCCGATACCAGGCGTCGATCTGGCTTGCGACGTTGATACGCTTGGCGGCGCGCGCCAGCTCGCGAGCCACCTCCGAGACTTGGGCCGCTGCGGATCGAGGCCGGACCAAGCCGGCCGCTGGACCGCCGTCGTGATCGGCGGTGGTTTGGTCGGGATAGAACTCGCCTGCGAGTTGCCTGCTCGCCTCGCGGCTGCCCGCGATCGGGCCGGAGCAACTGGCCCGGTTCGGACGCTGCTGGTCGACCGCTCTGTCGAGGTTGGGTCCACGATGGGCGGAGCCGCAATGCCGGCGATTCGACAGGCTCTCGCCGCAGCTGCCGTCGAATGCATCAGCGGCACCGGCGTTGCCACGATCGATTCGACGGGCGTGACGCTCAGTGATGGAACGTACATCCCGGCGCTGACGGTCATCTGTGCCACGGGCATGCGGGCAAATCCCCTCGCCGAGGATTTAGACGTGACGCACGACGCACTCGGTCGGTTGCCCGTGGACGCGATGATGCGGGTCATCGGGATTTCGGCCGTGTTCGCGGCCGGCGACGTGGCCGTGGCCACAGCCGACGATGCGGGACACACCACGGTGATGTCTTGCCAACACGCGCGCCCGATGGGTCGTTTCGCAGGTAACAATGCAGTCTACGATCTCGCAGGACGGTCGGATCTTTGCTTGCCGTTCGCGGCACCTGATTACGTAACTGTGCTCGATCTCGGCGCGTGGGGGGCAGTCTACACGTCGGGCTGGGATCGCGACCGCCTAATTGCCGACGGAGCAGCGGCCAAAGCTACCAAGCGCCTCATCAATGGCAGCCGCATCTACCCTCCCCTCACACGCGACGCCGCTTCAATTCTGGCAGCGGCCGCGCCCGTGATCCAGGCGCGCCCCGCGACAACCGGCTAGAAGCCCCATTTGCAAAACCCGCTCTTTCGGCTGATCTCGGTCTTCCTGCAGACCCACGCGCGTGTCCCGTCCGGGAGACCAGTGGTAACAGGGCCGCTGCGCGAAAGCCGACGGTCCGGATTGCGCCTCGAACCGAAGCTGCCAAGCGGCCGCTGAATGGCTGCGTTCGGAACGCGCCGACGACTGTCAGCAGGGCCGGCATGGGTCGGAGCGGGAGGACCACGCAGGGTTGATTTCTACCTGTCCGCTTCGAGGCGCCAGATTTCAAAGGCGGACATCCGATGTTCGGCTTGGTCCGGCCCGGAGGTGCCGGGTTGCAATATCAGAACCGTTCGCCGACCATGTCCTCGCTTCTAGCCCAGAGCGCACGCGCGCGTTCGGGATCCAAAGCGTAGGAGCGCACGCCCTCGCTGACAGGCGTGATCAACCCGTCGGTGATCTCGGACACGTGGCAGTTCTCGCAATAGCGGCCGCCGACGGCCTCCGCCGCCGCCACGAAAGCCGCCCAAACTGATGTGGCAGCTCCTTGAGGGATGGTTTTCCACGCAAATGCCGGCTTGCCGGCCGCAGCGAGGTCGGCGTTGATCCGCTCGACCGACTGGGCGACGGCGCCCTGGCCCAAATGCCGGCCGAGTTCGGTCTCGATGCCGCCGGGGTGCAAAGCTGTCGCCCGCACGCCGCGCGTCCTGTGCCGCCGGTCGAACTCCACCGCGAACTGGATGTTGGCCGTCTTCGAGCGCCCGTACGCGACCATCGGGTCGTAAGGCGTACGCTCGAAGCCCGGATCATCCAGATCAGGTCCCGCGTAGCGATGACCGGACGAGGCGACCATGACCAGCCGGCCACCGTCCCGGATCGAGGACGCGATCCGGTTCACGAGCACGAAGTGGCCGAGGTGGTTCGTGCCGAACTGCGTCTCAAAGCCGTCGGTCGTGCGACCCAGCGGCGTGGCCATGACGCCGGCATTGGCGATGACGACGTCGAACGGCCTGCCGTCCGCCAGCAACGCGTCGGCGCAGGCACGGACGCTGGCCAGCGAGGCGAGGTCGAGCGCGACCAGTTCGAGACTTCCGCCATGCGCCGCCTGATCGCGGACTACGGCAGTCGCCGCCGCGGCCTTGGCGAGATCCCGCGCCGTGCCGACGACATGCGCCCCGTGCGCCGCGAGGGCGCGGGCCGTCTCCACGCCAAGCCCGGCCGAGACGCCCGTGACGAGCACGCACTTTCCGCTGAGATCGACGCCGGCGAGCACCTCTTCGGTGGTCGAGGTCGCTCCGAATGTTGCGGCCATGGTGCTCTCCTTGTCGGTGGACACACCTCGCCCGTTGCCCGCGACGCCATTGTTCGCCGGCCTCCGAGTCGATAAGAGGAGGTTGCCTCCGTTTAAATACGGAGTGACCCTCCGTTTAGCAAGAGGCGCTTCGCCCGTGGACGACGAGGAACCTCGTGTGACAGCCCGCAGGCCGCGCGCCGACGCCCAGCGCAATCGCCTCCGGCTGCTCGACACGGCCAAGACGACTTTCGCCGAGAAGGGCGCGGCCGCTGGTCTGGAGGAGATCGCGCGTGCGGCAGGCGTGGGGGTCGGCACGCTCTACCGTCATTTCCCGACCCGCGACGCCCTGATCGAGGCGGTCTACCGGAATGAGACCGCCCATCTCGCCGAGGCCGCGGAACGGCTCACAGCCACCCGTTCCCCGACTGAGGCCTTGCGGGAATGGATGCTGGTGTTCGTCGACTACATGGCGACCAAGCAAGGCATGTCCGAGGCCCTCAATGCGGTGGCCGACGGGCCGGCCGGCCTGTATGCGGCATCCGGCGCCCAGATTAAGCAGGCCATGGCCATGTTGTGCGACCGCGCGGTCGCTGCGGGGGAGATCCAACTGGGCATGGAGCCGCTCGACCTGCTGCGGGCGGTGGCCAGTGTGGCCAACATCAGCTCCGGGCCGGACCGGAGGCAGTCGGCCATGCGCCTCGTCGATATCTTGGTCACCGGTCTTGAAAAGTCCGGTCGCGACGAAGCGGGACGCTCGATTGCGGCCCGGGCCAAGGGCGCCCCCCATCGCCAATCTCGCCGATCAACGCCGTGAACGCGTGGATCCGGGCGGGAGGCGTGCTGCGATTGGGTCACCACCGTCCCGGTATGGTGATGCCGGGGCCGTGCTCCTTCCGCCGACCGGATCCCTTCGGAGCGACCGAGAAGCCCTTGGCGCGCCTCCCGGCGTCACACCGCTCGATCGAGGGGTCGCTTTCAACGACGACACGGCTTGGTTTCCACACCGAGATCGCCCTATGCCCGCTCCCATGACGACGACCCTCGCGCGCCTCGTATCGGGAACTCCTGTGCCTTTTGGCGGTGACCGCGTGACCGTGATCACGCCGGAACTGGCGGAGGCCTTCCAGCCCGGTGACCATCTGCTGGTCCTGCAGGAGACCGGAGACCTCCTCCACGTCCCGGCGGCTCAGATCGCCCTGGCCGCCGCCGCGGTGGACCGTGCGCATGCCGCCTTCATGGCGATGTCGGCCGTACCGGATCAGGCGATTGAGCGGTTCTTCGACCGGTTCGCCGCGCGCCTCGATGACCCTTCGGCTTGGCATGCCATCGCCGAGGCGAACCGGCAGGATGTCGAGCGCGCCCAGGGTGGCGGCCGTTCGACGACCCGGCTCGTCGCCACCGACCGGATGCGGCAGGATATGATCGCGGGCCTGCGGGCGTGGCGAGACAGCGAGACGCTGCGCGGTCGGGTCGTCGAGCGCATCGACCATCCCGGCTGGACCATCGCGCAGGTGGCGGCACCGCTCGGGGTGGTCGGCTTCGTCTTCGAGGGGCGCCCGAACGTGCTCGCCGATGCAGCGGGCGTCCTGCGCAGCGGCAACACGGCCGTCTTCCGCATCGGCAGCGACGCGCTCGGCACCGCACAGGCCATCATGCGGCACGCCCTCGTTCCCGCGCTCGATGAGGCCGGCCTACCGCCCGGAGCCATCTCGCTCGTGGAGAGCGCGGAACGGTCGACAGGCTGGGCCCTCTTCGCTGACCGTCGGCTCTCGCTGGCGGTGGCGCGCGGGTCGGGTCGGGCCGTCGCCCAGCTCGGGAGCGTCGCACGACAGGCCGGCACGGCGGTGAGCCTGCACGGAACCGGCGGTGCGTGGATGGTTGCCGACCGCGATGCGGATGCGGAGCGCTTCTCCGCGGCTGTCGACGCGTCTCTGGACCGAAAGGTCTGCAACACCCTGAACGTGTGCTGCATCCATCGCGCCCGGGTGACGGATCTGGTGCCGGTTTTCCTGGCGGCCCTGGAATCCGCCGGCCGCGCACGCGGCTTCGGATGCAAACTACACGTGGTGGCAGGCGACGAGACCGTCCTGCCGGACGGCTGGCGTACCGCCACCGTCCGCGTCCGGCGCGCCGAAGGCGAACGCACCGAGCCGCTGACGGAGATCCAGTCCGAGGACGATCTCGGACACGAGTGGGAATGGGAAGACACGCCCGAGGTCAGCCTGAAGATCGTGGATGACCTCGATCACGCGGTGACGCTGTTCAATCGCCACAGCCCGCGTTTCGCCGCATCGTTGATCAGTCAGGACCCCGAGGCGCATCGGCGCTTCTACGACACGGTGAACGCGCCCTTCGTGGGCGACGGGTTCACCCGATGGGTCGACGGGCAATACGCCCTGAACCAGCCCGAGCTCGGGCTGTCGAACTGGCAGAGCGGCCGTCTCCTCGCCCGGAGTGCCATCCTGTCCGGAAGCGGTGTCTACACGCTGCGCAGCCGCGTCACGCAGGACGATCCGCGGTTGAGGCGGTGAAGGATTGGAACGCCGCGAGATCCACGCCGCGACCAATCATGGATATCTCGACGGCCGGCCGGCGGCATTTCAATTCGGCGTCAATCTCCGGCGCGAGACCTCGGCGTCGAGCCGGTCCCGGGAGGAATGGCGGTCTTTGGGGTGCAACCGGGTGCAGTCGAAGTCGGCCTTGAGGCGGAAGGCGGCGAAGTCCATGAAGGCCCGCACTTTGGCGAGCGACATCCTGTCCGGTAGCGTGATGAGATGTACGGGCACCGGAGGCGGCTCGGCCTCGGGAAGCAGAACGACCAAGCTGCCGCCCGTGACTTCGTGCTGGATCTTATAGGAGAAGATCCGGGCGATGCCCTCGCCGTCGACCGCCGCGCTGACGGCGGCCTCGTCGGTGTTGACCATCAGGCGCGGCTTGACCCGGACCGTCCGGGGAATTCTGGCTCCGTCTAAGGGCGGGAAGCTCCAGATATCGTCCGGGCTCGTGGGCTCGATACCAATGAAGTCGTGCTGCGCCAGATCGGACAGGGACCTGATTGGCGGCCGGCCCGCCAGATACTTCGGCGACGCACACAGAACGCGGCGCACCTCGCCGATGCGTACCGCTATCACGTTGGACTCCTGCAACGGGGCGATCCGGAGCGCGACATCGATGCCCTCATCGAGGAGGTTCGTCATCCGATTGAGCAGCAGGTAGCGGACCTGCATTGCAGGGTATGCCTTCAGGAACTCACCCACGACCGGGCGCAAAACCCGTGTCCCGAACATCACCGGCGCCGTGACGGTCAGGACGCCGCGCGGGGCAACCCGGTTCCCGGTAACGGCGAGGTCGGCTTCCTCCAAGTCCGTCAGCACCCGACGGCAGACGGCGGCGTATCGCTCGCCGGCCTCGGTCAACCGCAATTGTCGTGTCGTCCGGTGCAGGAGCTGGGCTCCGACATGGCTCTCAAGAGCCGCGATGGCCCGTGTCACGGCGGCGGGCGAGCGATTGAGGCGTCGGCCAGCGGATGCGAGGCTCCCTTCGTCCAGGGCGGTGACGAACACCCGCATCGCATCGAGACGGTCGATCATTGTTCCGCCCCGCGAAATCAGCGATTTCGCAGTTTAGATGTTCTGCTGTCGATCGCAATACGTTAAATTCGATCAAGTGATTTGATGCGAAGGGGGCTACGTGACATATCTCACCAGCATTCCGGTCACCTATTACCGCGCAGCCCGGGTCGAAAACGTGAACGTCTTCTACCGGGAGGCGGGCCCGTCGGATGCTCCGGTCGTGTTGCTGTTGCACGGCTTCCCGACCTCGTCGCACATGTTCCGCAATCTCATTCCGCTTCTGGCGGACCGCTACCGTGTCATCGCACCCGACTACCCGGGCTTCGGCGGCAGCGATGCGCCCGACCACCGGGAGTTCGCATATACGTTCGCGCACTACGCCGACATCGTCGACGGACTGCTCTCCCGATTGGGGGTGGACCGTTACGCCATGTACGTGATGGATTACGGGGCCCCGGTCGGCTATCGGCTCGCGCTCAAGCATCCCGAACGCGTCACCGCGCTGGTCATCCAGAACGGCAACGCCTACGAGGAGGGGCTGAAGGCGTTCTGGGATCCCATCAAGGCCTATTGGCGCGAGGATACCTCGGAACGGCGCGAGGCTCTTACGTTCCTCGTCGCGCCGGAAACGACGAAGTTCCAGTACGTCGACGGCGTGGCCGATGTAACCCGGATCGATCCGGACAACTGGCTGCACGATCAGGTGCTGCTCGACAGGCCGGGCAACAAGGATATTCAGCTCGACCTCTTCCGCGACTACGGCACCAACGTACCGCTCTACCCGCAATTCCAGGCCTTCTTTCGCGAGCGCAAGCCGCCGACGCTGATCGTCTGGGGCCGGAACGACACCATTTTCCCGGCCGACGGCTCGCATCCGTATCTGCGAGACCTGCCCGACGCCGAGCTGCATCTGCTCGATACCGGGCACTTCGCCCTCGAAGACAAGCTCGACGTCATGGCGCCCATGATTCGGGACTTCCTCGACCGTAACGTTGCCGGTCGCTGAGGTGCAGAGGGCACGCGAGGGGACCGCGAATGGGCACGATCACGGTCGAGGACGGCACCGAAATCTACTTCAAGGACTGGGGCGAGGGGTAAGCCGTGGTCTTCAGCCACGGCTGGCCTCTCAGCGCCGACGCCTTCGAATATCAGATGTTCTCCCTCGGCCGCCAGGGGTACCGCTGCATCGCGCATGACAGGCGTGGGCACGGCCGCTCCAGCCAGCCCTGGACCGGCAACGACCGCGATACCCCGGCAGGGGCGGAAGGCTGGGGCGAGGGGGAACTGGCTGCCCTCGTCACGCGCGACACGATGATCGGCGTGGCGCCCGTCGGGCTCCCAATCGCCGGAGCCGACCGATGACCCAGACCGAGATGCTGCTGAAGCGGCTGCCGAACGACATCGGCGGCCTGGACGGTGAGCTCATTCAGCGGACCGAACACGAACTTGAGCCCTGGGAGAAACGCTGCGACGCCCGCGCCGACGTGCTCGACAACATCCTGTTCGCCAAACGTATCCTGACCCCGAGCGAACTGGCGGCCGAGATGGACGAGGTGGCGGCTCGCTGGGATCAGGAGCCTCGCCCATGACGGCCGGTTTCATCAAGCATGAGAGCCAGTTCCGGCCCGGCGAGACCATGGACAACCTTATCCGCGCCGTGGCGGAGCGCGGCCTGGCGGTCTTCCTCAGACTCGATCATGCGGCCGCGGCGGTCCAGGCCGGCCTCGATCTACGGCCGACCCAGCTGCTCGTGTTCGGCAGGGCGGAAGGCGGAACGCCTCTGATGCAGGCCAACCAAACCATCGGCGTTGACCTGCCCCTGCGCGCCCTCGTGTGGTGTGATCCGGCGGACCGGACTTGGGTCGGTTACGACGACCCCCTGTGGCTGGCGGAGCGTCACGGCTTGACGGACAGCAATCCGAGGCGTGCCGCAGAGGCTCTCTCGCGGCTGGTCGAGGCCTGCGTGCTACAGGCTTCTGGAACCGACGCGGCGAAACCACGTGGAGCGCTTTGAGTCGCGTGTGGCGGCCTCTACTGAGGCCACTACACGGATCGGACGACAAATACCGACGCTTTATCAATCGAGAAATGGTTCGGCACAGGGTCCAGGGGAGGACACCATGAGAACTGCGACGCTTCGATTAGGGGCCTGCATCATGGGCGCCTGCATCGGGGCCTTCACGCCATGGCCGGCTGGAAGCGCTGATGACGATGCTTCACCGATCTTCGGCATTCGACTTCCTGCAGGGTACCGCGATTGGCAATTGATCAGCGTGGCGCACGAAGCGGGTCAGCTCAACGACATTCGTGCCGTTCTCGGAAACGACATCGCGATCAAGGCATATCGGGAAGGAACGCGCCCATTCCCGGATGGCGCTATCATCGCGCGATTGGCTTGGGAGTATGTGTCGTCCGCAGAAAACGATGCGGTTTTCGGCCAAACACAATCTTTCGTTCCCGGATCCCCGACGAACGTGCAGTTCAGCGTCAAGGACTCTGAAAAATTTGCCGATACGGGCGGATGGGGATACGGCCAATTCGAAGGAGGCAAGCCCAATCGGAGCGAAGACCTGATGAAGACCTGCGCGCCATGCCACGCTCGCGTCTCAGCAGACCGTGACTTTGTCTTTACACGCTATGCACATTCAGAGCCGCCATTGGTGCGGCAATAAGATATTTACTCAAAATTAAGCTTCGAATAGCTCCATAATAATTAGCGAAACCCGATAATCCGAGATTGTCGTTCCTGCCTGCCGAGGATCGGAAATCGGTCGCGGCGACCGACTTCAGCATCCTCGTCTTGGTAGTCGGCGGCAGGCCCACTCAGGCGCCCCTGGACCTCGTCGACGGCAGTCGCCCGACCGGCAAGGCCGCGGCGCTGGACGACAGCCCGCACAGCGCCGTGCAACTCACGAGCCCGAGAGGCGTGACCGACAGCGGAAAACTCGAGGCCCTCCACCCTGGAGAGGAAACCTCCTGCCCCGAAACCGAAACGTCTCGCTGTCGCGCGGCTGTCGACCGGGCTGGCCCGCACAGTCCTGGCGCAGGGTGCGAACCATCATCACGGCTCCATGGCCGGCATGGAGATGGGCTCGATGAAGTCTGACGCGGAGGACGACGCCTCCACCAGAGAGTTCAAGGTCGCCGACTCGGCGATGATGAGGGACATGGACATTCCCTCGACCGGCGACCCCGAGGTCGACTTCCACGCCCACATGATCCCGTATCACAACGGCGCGGTCGCGATGGCGGGAGTCGCACTGAAACACGCCAAGGATCCCGCCACCAAGGCGATGGCCCCGAAGATCGTCGCCGCCCAGGCCACGGAGATCTCCGACATGGAGGCGTGGCTGACGCGGCATGGCAAGTAACCGCCGCAGCCGGGGCAGGCAGCCGGGGCGGTCCGAGCACGCTGCCCCGATGAAGGTCCCGTCCGCCCAGGGGGCCGAAATGCCAGCCGCCCGCGAAGGCACCCTCGATCGAATGGCCACAATCGCCGCCATGCGTGGCGAAAGTTCCCGAGGTCCGCTTTCCGGCGGCTGTCGCACGAGCCCGCGCGACCGGGCCGGGTCGGCAGGAGCTCGGCCGCTTTTCCGGCACCCCGTCTCCGAAGCAGACGAGCCGCTATCGGCCAGCATCTGCCACCACGAAGCGTCTGCCTGCACGTCTCAGATGGGTGGAATCCTGCTGGTCCGCTTCCGCTCGAAGCTAAGGCGGAAGCGGACGTTCGCGAGTTCAGCCGATTTGTGGCGTGAAGCGACGATAGGAACGGATCAAGCGGCGCGTACGGTTGCGAGGAAGCGGCCGACCTTGGCGCCGAGATGCTCGGATTGCCGCGACAGCGCCGAGGCCGCCGACAGGACCTGGCTGGCCGCAGCCCCCGTCTCCTCCGAGGCCTGCGCCACGCCCGCGATGTTGCCCGTCACCTCGTTCGTCCCCGCCGAGGCCTGCGCCACGTTGCGCACGATCTCCTGGGTCGCCGCACCCTGCTCCTCGACGGCGGCGGCGATCGAGGTGGCGACGCCGCTGATCTCGCGAATCCGCCCGGTGATGCCCGCGATCGATGTGACCGCCTGCCCGGTCGAGGCCTGGATCTGCGCGATCTGGCCGGAGATCTCGTGCGTCGCCTTGGCGGTCTGCTCGGCGAGCGCCTTGACCTCGGCGGCGACCACCGCGAAGCCCTTGCCGGCGGCGCCGGCCCGGGCCGCCTCTATGGTGGCGTTGAGGGCCAGCAGGTTGGTCTGGCCAGCGATGTTAGAGATCAGCCCGACGACGTCGCCGATCCGCGACACGGCAGCGCTCAGCTCCTCGACGAGGGCGCCGGTCTGATCGGCGTCGGACACGGCCCGCTGCGCCAGATGCGCCGAGCCGTCCACCTGCCGGCCGATCTCCTGTACTGACGAGCCGAGCTCCTCGGCCGCCGCCGCGACCGTGTTGACGTTCGTCGAGGCCTCCTCCGCGGCGGCCGCCACGGTAATGGACTGCGCGGCGGTCTCCTGGGCAGTGACGGTCATCTGTTGGGCGGTGGCCTGGAGTTCGGTGGCCGAAGACGAGACCATGCCGACGATGCCACCGACCGCGCGCTCGAAGCCGTCGGCGAGTTCGACCATCGTGCGCTTGCGCTCGGCAGCGGCGGCCTCGTCGGCACGTCGCTTGACCTCCGCCTCCTCGGCAGCCTTGCGAGCTACCATGTCCTTGATGCCCTGTACCGCTTTGCCCACCGCGCCAATCTCGTCACTACGCCGGGCCTCGGCGATCGAGGCGTCGATCTCGCCGCTTGCCATGCGCTGCAGCACACTGACGAGGCTGCCGAGCGGCCGGGTTACGGCAAAAACGATAATCAGACCGGCCAGCACCATCGCGGCGACCAAGCCCCCCCCGCGAGCGCGATCAGCAGGTACGTCGCGTCATTCGCCTGCTGGGTGGCCTGCGTCTTGGCGATGGCAAGCTCGTCGGCCTGCGCCTTTGCCCTTTCGGCCATCCACTCATTCAGCTTCAGCCGAGCAGGAATTCCAACGTCGCGACCGAGCGCGAAGGCTTCCTCAGTCTGCTGCCGAGCGCCAAGGTCATACACACGATCGAGGATCGAGAAGAATTCTTCCATCGACCGTTGAGCATTGGTATTGATCGTCCGACGGTCAGGTGTATCGGCCAGCGAGATGAGCTTTTCGGCCGCGGCCCGCGCCTCCGCCATAGCGACTTGCTGCCGGGCTCGAAATATCGACTTTCTCTCGGCGTTCCGCTCTAGCAGACCGTTACGGTCCATGACGACGGCTTCCGTAAGCCCGCCCCGCATATGCATGAGCGCGTCAATACGTCCAGCATTCACATCGGCGATCAATGCTGTTCGCGTCGCCATATCGTACATTGTTGATCGCGCGTAAGCGACTAACCCGGCACTGATGGTCATAATCAGGCAAAATGGCAGAGCAATCTTATGTATCAGTTTTGAGTTTCGAAGGAAGATCATCAGACTTTCCGGGAGTTCATTGCGCAAAAACTCAGGTCTAACCATTCTTGACCTTTAAATTACAACAAATAGATAAGAGCAAAAGGTAAGACTAAGTAATTGCGCGATATCTCTCGTGCGCACCCAAGGGTAGTATCTCTGAAGCTCTTCGGCTCACGTTGATCGGCCCACCTGCATGCTCAATCCGGTCATCGCCGTCGGCAGCGGTGGCTACTTCTGTGGCAAAGCTACACAACTTCGCGACGAGGTGCTCGCGACGCTGCACCGGACGACACGGAGGGAGCTCTTGCAGCCCTGTCGCAGCTTCATCTGAGCCTCTATCGTGCCGTCGAGGCTGCGTCCGGATCAGCGTGATTTCACGGTCGCGGCGCTACCTGGAACGTGGAACGGCACAGCGAGATCGCCGATCTCGATTCCACGATCGGTGGCAGAGACGACATACTCGTGTCGAATTTCGTAGCTCTAAAGTCCACCGGATCTTTAAAATACTCCCATGCTTTGCAAGCAGTCCACCAATACACCAAGAAGAGACAACTCCGGTGTCCGGGAGGTCTGGGCGACGGACGGCTTTAGGCAAGCAAGGCGACTGGCTGTTCGGCTCTGACACCCAGCCCAAACCGATTGGCAAAGATGTCAGCCGGCATCGGCTGCCGAACAGGTAACCCTGTCCCTCTTGGCAGCCCTTCGTCCGCAGGCGCGTGTACTCCGCCTCGGTCTCGATTCCTTCGGCGATCACGTCCAGCTTGAAGCCGTGGCCAAGCTGCAGGATCGCCCGCACGATCGTCATGTCCTGATGCGATGCCAGCTTTCCCGTGACGAATGAGCGGTCGATTTTTAAGCGTGTCAGCGGGAAGCGCTTCAGCAGGCTGAGGGAGGCGTAGCCGGTGCCGTAATCGTCGAAGGCGATGCCGACCCCGACCTCGCGGAGGTTGCGCAGCGCGACGACCAGTTGCGCGTCGTGGCGCAGCACGATGTTCTCTGTAATTTCCAGTTCGAGACCGTCTGCCTGCAGTCCGCTTTCGGCCAGAGCGACTTGAACCGTCTCGGCGAGGTCCCCGCGCTGCACCTGAGCACTGCATAGGTTCACGCCGATCCGGAAGCGTGCGGCGCCCGCTGCGCGCCACGCCACGGCCTGTCGGCAAGCGGTGCGCAGCACCCAGTCACCGACTTGTGCGGCGTAGCGACTCTTGTCCAACACGTCCAGAAACGCCCCGGGCGCGAGGAGGCCGCGCTCGGGATGCTGCCAGCGGATCAGCGCCTCGGCGCCGGTCAATGCTCCGTCCCGCATGCGTACCTGCGGCTGATAGAACAGCACGAACTCGTCATTCTCCACGGCACGGCCGAGCTCGTCCCGCAGCGTACGCGTGCGCTGGGCCCGCTCTCGGAGCATGGGGGCGAACAACCTGTAGCAATGTCGCCCCTCGCTCTTGGCTTGGTACAAAGCAAGATCCGCACAGGAGAGGAGGTCGTCGGCATTTTCGCCATGGGCGGGCGCGAGGGCGATGCCGACGCTCGTACCGACCCGGAGGGTCTGCCCCGCGTGCTCGAACGGCTCCGCGACCGCCGTGATGATCGCTTCGGCGACCGCGGCCACACGCAGAGGATCCCCGATGTCAGGC
>NZ_BACT01000373.1:0-393 GCF_000333255.1 Methylobacterium sp. B1
CACGGCGGCGCCGGCCGTGACGAGGCTCGTCATCAGGATCCGTCTCGGCTCCGTGGAAGAGCCGGCCTTGACGGGTTCGACGATCGGCACGAGGGCCACGACCTGTTGCTGGGCCACGATCCGGGCCCGGTCATAGGCCAGTTGCACGTCGCGGTGGTATTTCTCGGCGTTCTCGCGCTCGTGCTCGAGGTCTTCGAACCGCGTGAGCGCGTCCGAGAGGCGCCGCTTCTCCTGCCCGCCGAGTCCGGCGCCCAGGCACTTGGCGAGACCCGCCACGTAGTAGGTGATCTCCGGAGCAAGCTCCGCAAAACTCGGTGGCGGAGTCGGGCAGATGCGCGCGTAGGCGTCGTCCTCGATGATGGTGACGGCGTATCGCCGCGCAACCGCGATAAT
>NZ_BACT01000372.1:0-252 GCF_000333255.1 Methylobacterium sp. B1
GGTGTCGGCGTAGGCGCCGCGGATCGCGCCCAGCAGGAGCCGGTCGCGCACGGGGCGCCCGTTGACGGCAAGGTGGATATGGGTCGCCGCGCCGCGATGATAGGTCGGCAGGCCGACATGGCCGGTCACGGCAAAGCCCTCCCGGGCCAGGGAGACCGGCAGCGCATTTACTCTATAGCTATCACGCCTCGGTGATGATTGGCGCGGAACACAACACTGTGACCAAGCCTATTATTGACATTTAAAGCAATT
>NZ_BACT01000371.1:0-16429 GCF_000333255.1 Methylobacterium sp. B1
CCGGCGACCCGAATTCGGGTGTCTCTCACAGGTTCAGTGCAAGCGCTGACTGTGACGATGATAAAGATTGAACAGCAGCAAACCACATATCGCCGCTGCATTCACGAAGAGGGCCCAGCCATAGCTGCTGATATGGGGCGCCACAGGATACTCGATCGCGCCGAGGCCCAGCAGTAGGCCGAAGCCTGCCATGGCTGAAAAAATACCAGCGAATACAATCATATCCGCCTCCAAAAGTATTTTTTCCTTACGCTTCACCGTTCGAAGCGATTTCATTAAACTATTATCAGGACGGACGAGCATACTCAAGAGGTGTTTATCCGGTTCCACGAGGCGGTGCGCGCCCAGGGCTTGCAGACATGCGAGCAGGGCCAAGCTGTCGCGACGCTTATGAAGTCTTCAATCCACCTTTTCTCGGTCTCGACCGTCGCGATCGGGGCGCGTGCGACGTTCAACCTGCGCTAATGATCGCACTGGCCAATACGAGGCCCCGCCACGCGTTGGCGCGTGACGGTCACATCCCGTGCCGGGCCAGCGCGAGGAAGTCATCGGATGGGACTGGAAGCGGCCGGTCCGTCCCGCCGGGCCAGCCTGCCAGGCGGATCCGAATGGCCCGGCAGGTCACCGCCGGCCGGCCGCTGCCAAGCTGGTTCGGTCGACGATCTCGACGGCACCTCGCCGCAACGCGATCAGACCGGCCTCGGCCCATTGGGCCAGGATGCGGCTCACCACCTCACGTACGCTACCGATGTCGTCCGCGAGCTTCTGGTGGGTTACCGCGGCCACGCCCTGCGGACCAGCTTCGGACAGCAGCCGCTGGGCGAGCCGCTGTTTGAGCGGCGAGAACGCGACCTCGTCGATCAGCGTGAACAGGCCGGTCATCAGCCGCGTGTAGTCGCCGAGAACAAAGCTGCGGAAGGCTGCGCTTTCACCCATCAGGTGTTGGAATGTGCCAACCGGAAGGGCTGCGAGTTCGGTTCTCTCCTCGGCCACGCTCTGGGCCGGGAAAGTGCCGCCGGACAGGAGGCACTGCGTCGTCAGCGCACAGGTGCCGCCCGGCCCGACCTTGTAGATCAGAACCTCACGCCCGCTCTCCGACATGCGAAAGATACGCGTCCGTCCTTCGAGACACATCAGGTAGTGGGCACACTCGCCATGGAGTTCGTAGGCCGTCGCGCCGGCCTCGAGCACCGGGAATTGCACGGTGCCCCGCGCGATCTGAAGATGCGCGGAACTGAGCGCCTGAATCGGAGGAAAGCGTGCGATCCAGCGCTCGAGCTTCTGCGCGTCCGTCATGGCTGGCGTCGTTCTCCGGCCGTGACGACGGGCTGATCGTCCGGCACGTGGTGCGTGTTTCTCCCGCCACGTCGGACTTGTGTGACCGGGGTCACCGACCGGGCGCGGCGGCTCGGGATAGCATTGCGGCACACTGAACACGATATGGACGCCAGCGTTGCGTGGCGTCTGCCGGGAGTGAACCGATGCGCCGTCTCGCCTTCAGCTTCATGATCGCTGCCCTTGCCGCCGGCCCTGCAGCGGCCGAACAGGATCTGCTGCTTGGAGCCGACATGGCCTCCCCCGCGATGACGAAGGCCGAGATGGGCCGCGCCGACATCGAGGCGATGATCAGGGCCTCGGACGGCAAGCCCCTCGACCTGCACGACAAGGCGTTGTCGGGCCTCGACCTGTCCGGGCTGAACCTCCGGGGCGCCAACCTGCGGACGGCGCGCCTGAACGGCACCAATCTCCGCGGGGCGGATCTCAGCGGGGCGAACCTCGAACAGGCGTGGTTCCTGAAAGCCGATCTCTCCGGCGCGAAACTCGCCGACGCGAGGATGTTCGGCATCACCGCCCGGGATGCCAACCTGAGCGGCGCCGATCTCAGCCGATCCACGCCGATCGGCGACTTCAAAGGCGCCAATATGAGCGGTGCGATGCTGGTTGACCTCAAGGGCGGCGCCGACATCAGGAACCAGTCCATGGGCCTGATGCGGGCGGTGTTCACTTCGGTGAACCTCTCGGGGGCAAACCTCAAAGGGGCCGACCTGGGCCGGTCGCGCCTGGAATATGCCGACCTCAAGGATGCCGACCTGACCGACGTGGTGCTGATGGGTTCGGACCTGTCCGGTGCGAACCTGACCGGTGCCACGGTCGCCGGCGCGGACTTCAAGAACGTCGATGTCAGCGGCGCCAAACTGATCGACCTCAAGGGCGAGGCCAGCGCCAAAGGCTGGGCCCAACGCGTGAATGCCGACCGCGCCGTCACCCGGGTTTCCCCGTGAAGCTCCGATCGGCGGCCGCTCCGGCCGGCTCCGTGGATCGAGACATCGGAGGCCGTTGGCCGTCCGGGCTCACGAGCCCGACGCGAAGTTACAGACCGGCCTCGGCCCCGCCCTTCAGCTTGACCGGGATGGTCAGGTAGCGGACGCCGTTCGCCTCCGCCGGGGGGAACTTGCCGGCGCGGATGTTCACTTGGATCGACGGCAGCAGCAGGCGCGGCGCCGCAAGCGTGGCGTCGCGGGCGGTTCGCATCGCGGTGAACTCCGCCTCGGTCACGCCCTCCTTCACGTGGACATTGCGTGCGCGCTGCTCGCCCACCGTGGTCTCCCAGGCGTACACGTCGCGCCCGGGCGCCTTGTAGTCGTGGCACAGATGCAAGACCGTCTCGGGTGGCAGCGCGAGGAGCTTGCGGATCGAACGGTAGAGGGCGTGTACGTCGCCGCCGGGGAAATCCGCACGCGCGGTGCCGAAATCGGGCATGAACAGCGTGTCGCCGACGAAGACATGGTTGCCGATGCGATAGCAGATATCGGCCGGCGTGTGGCCGGGCGTGTAGAGCACCTCGACGGCGAGATTGCCGATGTGGAAGGTTTCCCCGTCGGCAAAGAGGCAATCGAAATCGCTGCCATCGGTTTTCAGGTCCGTGGCATTGAAGACCGGACGGAAGATTTTCTGCACGTCCTTGATGTGCTCGCCGATGCCGATCCGCGCGCCGGTCTTCGCCTTCACGAAGGGTGAGCCGGACAGATGATCGGCATGGGCGTGGGTCTCCAGCGTCCAGACCACCGAGAAGCCCGCCTCCTCGGCCGCCTTCAGCATCGCCGTGACGGAGCGCGTGTCGACGCTGCCGCCATTGTGGTCGTAGTCGAGCACGGGATCGATGAAGGCGGCCTGTTTGGTCTCGGGATCGGCCACGATGTAGCTCACCGTATTGGTGGGCTCATCGAAGAAGGCGCGGATGACGGGTTCGGCCATGTGATCTCTCCTGTCGGTGTCGGGCGTTCCGGGATTGACGCGTGGCGGATCTGGCTGCGGCAGATGCGGATCTCAGCGGACGTGGCGGCCGGGCTGGCGCCGGCCAGCCCGGCCCCGCGCAAGTCCCGCGCCCGCAACGCTCACGGAGCTGCGGCGAAGGCACTGCCATTGCGGTAGAGCATGAAACCGGCGACGCCGAAGATCACGGTGGCAAAGACTGTATTCAGCGCGCCCTTGTAGCCGGCGAGTCGGTTGGCAAGGCGCATGCCGAGGACGCCGCCGGCAAGGCCACCGGCCATGAACTCGCCCGCGACCGCCCAATCGACCAGGCCCGACAGGGCGTAATTCAGCGCGGTCGCGAGGCCGAAGGCGCCGACCGCGAGCAGCGAGGTGCCGACCGCTGTGATGAGGGGCATGCCGGTCGCGAAGACGAGGCCCGGCACGATCAGAAACCCGCCTCCGATCCCGAAGAATCCCGATAGCATGCCGACGGCAAAGGCGATGCCCACCACTCTTCCGCTCGGTGTCGGGCCGCAGCCGACCGGCTCGGCCGAGCCCTCCTGTCGTGTCCGGCCCCGCAGCATGTGGATGCCGACGACCACCATCAGAAGCGCAAAGAGGAACAGCAGGCGCTGTCCGTCCACGGCCTTGCCCAGGGATGACCCGACGAGGGCGCCCAGGATGCCGACGAGGGCGAAGACAAGGGCGCAGCGCCAGCGCACGTTGCCGGCCCTGGTGTGCCCGATGAGCGTCAGGAACGCGTTGGCTGCGACCGCGAGCGCTCCTGTCCCGATGGCGAGGTGCGGTTGGGCAATGCCCACCACGTAAAGCAGCAGCGGCGTTGCCAGGATCGAGCCGCCGCCGCCGATCAGCCCGAGCGTAAATCCGACCCCTGCGCCGGAAAGAACAGCAGGAAGAGCACTCATCTGCAGTGTCTTCCGATCTTCCGCTAAACCGACATCCGACGGGTGGCAGGGCAGGACGCGCCTTGAGCCGTCGCTCATTTCACTTAAGAATATATCGATAGGCCCGAGCCTGACTCTCTCCGCGCATATGACGGTCCGTTGCCGCTGCTGTCAATATGTTATCTTATCGATTCAGCCTATCATATACGTATAATATAGAATGATGGATGCGACGATGGAATCAAAGCGCCTGACGCCGGATCTATCGGTCGCGGGGCAGATCTTTTGCTGCCGATCTTGTGCATATCGCGCAGGCCGGCTTCCGGGCCGTAATCTGCAATCGCCCGGACGGAGAGGGCGTGGATCAGCCGAATTTCGCGGAGATCGAGGCCGCTGCTCACGCCGCGGGGCTCGAGGCCCACGATCTGCCCGTCGTGTCCGGCAAGGTCTCCGACGAGAACGCGGCGGCATTCGGCGTCGCGCGCGCGGCGCTGCCCAAGCCTCTCTTCGCCTATTGCCGCACGGGAATGCGTTCGGCGACGCTGTGGTCGTTCGACGAGGCGGCCCGCGGCCGTCCTCTGCCGGAGATCGTGTCAACGGCGAAGGCAGCCGGCTACGACCTGTCCGGCGCTGTCGGGCGCATCGCCGCGGGCGGCCGCATCCGGAAGGCATCGGCCGATCTGTTCCACAGCGTGGTCGTCATCGGAGGTGGGGCCGGCGGCATCGCCGTGGCGGCCAGTCTCAAGGCGCGCAAGCCCGATCTCGACATCGCGCTGATCGAGCCCGCCGATGTGCACTATTACCAACCAGGCTGGACCATGGTCGGCGGCGGAATCTTTTCGCCCGCCGTCACAGCCAGGGCCATGGCCTCGCTGATTCCCACAGGCGTATGCTGGATCAAGGACGCTGTGGCTGCCTTCGAGCCGGATCGGAACACCGTGATCCTGGAGGGGCACCAAACTGTGCGCTACGATCGACTCGTCGTCGCGCCCGGTCTGACGCTCGATTGGGCCGGTGTCGCGGGGTTGACCGAAACCCTCGGGCGGAACGGCGTCACCTCGAATTACCGCTACGATCTGGCGCCCTACACCTGGGAACTCGTACAGACCCTGCGCGCCGGCCGCGCCCTGTTCACGCAGCCGCCCATGCCGATCAAATGCGCCGGCGCGCCGCAGAAGGCGATGTATCTCTCGGCCGATCACTGGCAACGCCAGGGCCGGCTCAAAGATATCGACGTCGAACTCTACACGGCCAGTCCGGCGCTGTTCGGCGTCGAGGATTATGTCCCCGCATTGATGACTTATGTGAATCGTTACGATGCGCGCCTAAACTTTCGCCATACGCTGACGCGGATCGACGGCCCCGCCAAGCGCGCGTGGTTCTCCCGCCAGACCGAGACCGGCATCTGCGAGACGATCGAGACCGATTTCGACATGATCCACGTCGTGCCGCCGCAGCAGGCGCCCGATTTCATCCGTGCGTCCCCGCTCGCCGACGCGGCCGGCTGGATCGCCGTTGATCCCGCGAGCCTGCGCCACGCGCGCTTTCCCGCGATCTACGCCTTGGGCGATGCGATCGGCGCTTCCAATGCCAAGACGGCCGCCGCCGCGCGCAAACAGGCCCCGGTCGTAGCCCACAATCTCCTCGTCGAGATGGGGCATCTGCGCGGGGCCGAGGTCGCCTACGACGGCTACGGGTCGTGCCCCCTGACGGTTGAGCGCGGAAAGATTCTGCTCGCGGAATTCGGATATGGCGGAACGCTGATGCCGAGCTTCCCGGCTTGGCTGATCGACGGCACGAAGCCGAGCCGCGTGGCGTGGCTGCTCAAGGAACGGATGCTGCCCCCGCTGTACTGGAAGGCTATGCTGAAGGGCCGAGAGTGGATGGCGAAACCGCAGCGAGCCGAACGGACCGCCTGATCGGGGAGGCCGGTGCCCGCCTACGGGCTGGCGCCTCCGCCCTCAGCGGCTCACCGTGATCGGTCCCGTCGAGCGCGGGGCGGTGAACCGAAAGAGCAGCATCCCGGCGAACATCGCCGCAACGAACAGCGCGACCTCCGGCAGGCCGAGTGTCAGACCGGCCAGGGCCGGGCCGGGGCAGAAGCCGGCGAGTCCCCAGCCGATTCCGAACAGGACGGCGCCCCCGAGCAGGCGGGCATCGACGCTCCGGTTCGCCGGTATCTCGAACCGGTCCGCGAGGGCAGGCCGGGGCATCCGGGCCTTGACCGCGTAGCCGAGGGCCGAGACGCCGACGGCCCCGGCCAGGACGAAGGCGAGGCTGGGATCCCAGGCCCCCGCGACATCGAGGAAGCCCAGCACGCGTGTGGGGTCCATCATGCCCGAAAGGGCGAGCCCCGCTCCGAAGAGCAGGCCGCTCGCGAAGGCTGCGAGGAGGCGCGGAGTGTTCATCGGACCAGGCCGTGCCGAACGAGGAAGACGGTGACGATCGCGGCGGCCATGAACGTCGCGACTGCTGCGAGGGAACGCGGCGAGAGCCGCGCGAGACCGCAGACCCCGTGGCCGCTGGTGCACCCCGACCCCAGACGCGTCCCGAACCCGACCAGAAGCCCGGCCCCGACAAGCATCGGCCAGGAGGCATCGATGCGGACCTGGGGCCAATGGCCCGCCGTCGCTCTGAATAGGGCAGGGCCGGCGAAGAGCCCCACGAGAAAGGCCACCCGCCAAGCCCAATCCCGAGAGGCCGGGCCGAGCAATCCGCCGACGATGCCGCTGATCCCCGCGATGCGGCCATTGGCGAGGAGCAGCAGGGCCGCCGAGGCGCCGATCAGGGCACCACCGGCGAGGGGGGCGAGAAAGGCATTCATGGCGCGTCTCCGATCTGGCCGAACATCGCGGCCTGCCCGAGGGCCCGTTCTCGCGCGTCGGGGCCGCGCGCCGCCAGGCGCCGCTGCGGCCGGTTGACGATCAAGATATCCTCGATTGCATCGAGGAGCGCACGCGTGCGGGCCTCCGTCAGGCTGTAGAATACGACCTTGTGCGCGCGCCGTGTGGTGACGGTCCCGGCGTTGCGCAATTCGCCGAGCTGCTGCGACAGGGTCGGCTGACGGATGCCGAGGCGCTGCTCGATCTCCGAAACCGAGCGCTCGCCCTCCGTCAGCAGGTAGAGGATGCGCAGCCGGTTGGGGTTTGCGACGAGCTTGAGCAAATCGGCGGCCGCGCTCGCCTTGGTTTCGTCCGTGCCGGGTGCCATCAGACGCTTTCCAACCTGTAATACCAATCGGTCCCGCAGCCGCCGATCTCTTCGCTCGTCATCGGTGGATTCGCCAGCACCGGCTCGCCCGGTTGCCATCCCTCGGGCGTCGAGACGTCGGCCGCGTCGGAGGCCTGAAGCGCCCTCACAAGCCGCAGGATCTCGGCGACGCTGCGCCCTACCGTCAGCGGGTAGGTCACGAGGGCGCGCACGATCCCCTCCGGATCGATGACGAACGTGGTGCGTACCGTGGCGCTCGACGCCGCTCCCGCCGGCAGCATGCCATAGGCACGGGCGATGCCCATGGCCGGATCCTCGACGATCGGGAACGGCATCCGCACACCGAAACGCTGCTCGATGCTCTGTTGCCACGCCAGGTGCGACGACAGGCTGTCGACGGAGAGGGCGAGGAGGTCGCAATCCAGGGCCTGGAAAGCCTCGTGGGCCCGGGCGAAAGCCACGAACTCGCTGGTGCAGACCGGCGTGAAGTCCGCGGGATGCGAGAAGAACACCAGCCAGCGGCCCCGATAGGACGAGAGCGTGCGCGGGCCCATCGTGGTGCGGGCCCGGAAGTTCGGTGCGCCGTCCCCGATAATGGGCGGGCCGGCGGGGTGAGGCGCAGCGGTGACGCCACTGTCGATATCGATAGCCATGAAGCGACCTGAGCGGAGCGCGGCTCTGACCGGCAACGGGTCGAACCGATCAATCTCGATTTTATATGGATCACTGCTTCAGACAACGCGAAATATGGATTGACGCACGGGCGATGCCAGGAGGGCCATGGCTCAGTGTTCCGCGCCGCATCTTGGGACGTTTCGAGGCTTGCGCGAATTTGCGCCGCGAACCGGCCTTCAGCGAAGATCGATCTCTCTCCGCCTCTGGGTGGCCATTCCGGCACCGGGCGAACAAGCACGCCGCCGCCCTGTGACTTGGACCGGCGGCCGGATCGTCCGTCTGTGGCGCCCCCTCCGGCCGCATGCGAGGGGGATCGTCAGAGTCCCGAGGCTTGGTCTAAGAGCATCATCCGGGAGGGCGTCCGATGGCAGGCGCCTCGAACTATGCGGGGGCCCATGTTGGCCGACGACGCCACGCTGCGCCGGCTGCTTGCAGGAATCGCCCGAGGTGAGGCGGACCGGCTCGCTGAACTCTACGATGTCTCAAGCCCGAAACTTTACGGGCTGATCCTGCGTATCCAACGCGACCGCGGCTTGGCCGAGGACGTACTCCAGGACGTCTACATGCGGATCTGGCAGGCAGCGGGCAGCTATCGGCCGGAAGCCGGTCCGCCGCTGCCCTGGCTTATTACCATCGCACGGAACCGCGCCATCGATAGCGTACGCCGGAAGGCGGAGGTGCAGGGGCCGGAATTGGACAGCGGCGAGGATTGGGTGGACCTGCTGATCGATCCGCACGACGAGGCGGGCGCGTTTCAAGACCGCAATGCCCTCGTGGCATGTCTCGGCCGACTCGAACCGTCGCACCGGGATTGCGTCGTGCTGGCCTATTGTGAGGGGCGCTCGCGTGAGGAACTGGCCGCACGGTTCGATCGTCCCGTGAACACGATCAAGACCTGGCTCCACCGGGCGCTCGCCGCCTTGAAGACCTGCCTGGAGACGGTGTCGTGAGCGGTACGAGGGCGCCAGACCCCGACGATCCCGATCTGCGTGCGGCCGAGTACGTCCTCGGAACGCTCGACGCGCAGGAGCGTGCGGCCATGGAGGGCGAGGTCGCGCGCGATCCGGTCGCACGGGCACGGATCCAGGCTTGGGAACGCCGCCTCGGCCCGCTCGCGATGGTGATCCCCGTCGAGACACCGCCGCCGCATGTCCGCGCTGCACTCTTGCGGAGGCTTCCGGCGGCGGGACACGCGGAGTTGCATCAAATCGAAGCCCTGCGCTCCCAGCTTCGGCGGTGGCGAGTTGCCGCGGGCGGGGCCGGGCTGCTGGCGGCTGGCCTCGCTCTGGTCCTGACGCTCGGACCCTGGCAGAGGCCGTCGGATGGCCGCTATCTGGCCGTGGTGCAGGGCGGGGGTACGCTCCCGGCGCTGATCGTGCGCGTCGATACGCGCACCGGCGTCGCAATGGTGAGGCCCGTCAGCGCCGAGGCACCCGCGGATCGAAGCCTGGAAGTGTGGTATGTCGGTGCCCAGGGGCCGCGGCCGCTCGGCCTTGTCGGCACGGCGGCGAGCCAGATGAGGCTGCCGGCGGGGGCCGCTCCGGATGGCGTGATCGCGGTCTCGGTGGAGCCGCCCGGCGGCTCGCCCACCGGCCAGCCGACCGGTCCGGTGGTCTACACCGGCAAGCTCATCGCGGACTGACGCGATCTCGGCAGCCGCAGCGGTCAACGTTTGCGAGAAATCGGCGTCGGCAGCCGGATCAGGGCCGCCGACGCCGGACCGTCCGGGTGGATCAGGGCATCAGCACCGCATTGACGACGTGGATGACGCCGTTCGATTGCATGACGTTCGGAATGGTCACCGTGGCGGTGTTGCCCTTCACGTCGGTCACATAGACCTTCTTGCCCTGCACCTCGACGGCGAGAGGCTCGCCCGCCACCGTGGTGAGCGTGCCCTGTCCGCCGCCCTTCTTGGCGAGCGCCATCAGATCCTTGGCGGTGTAGACACCCGGGACCACGTGGTAGGTCAGGATCTTCGTCAGCGTCGCCTTGTTCTGCGGCTGGACGAGGTTCTCCACCGTGCCCGGCGGCAGCTTGGCGAAGGCGGCGTTCGTGGGGGCGAACACGGTGAACGGACCCGGACCGTTCAGCGTGTCGACCAGGCCGGCGGCCTTCACGGCGGCGACCAGCGTGGTGTGATCCTTCGAGTTGACCGCGTTCTCGACGATGGTCTTCTGGGCGTACATCGGCGCGCCGCCGACCATCGGGTTCTTGGCGTAGGCTGCGCTGCTCGCTCCGAGACCGAGCGCGAGGGCCAGAGCAAGCGCCTTCATGCGGTGGCTGTTCGCTGTGGGCATCGTTTTTCCTTCCATCCGACCCCGACGCAGGGGTAGCACCCGCCCTTACGGGGGCGCCGGACGGAAAGTTTCGTAGCGGTCGCAGACCGGCGCCGGTCGGCTCGGCGGCGCTCCCCTTTAATGGGGGCATGGCCATCGTCGTGTCGGCGATGGGCCCCCGGCGCCGCCGGCCTTCACGCGGGTCTCGATGTCGCCACCGCGACCCAAGCGGCGGCCACCTGCACTGCCACGGCTCATTCTTCGGACGGTCTCGCGGATCCTCCGGTGGCGCCTCCCGCGATGGCCGGGTGCGGATGAGGGGGCGCACCCGCAGGGACGGCTACTGATCGAGCAGACCGGCGAGCTTCAGCGCCACGCCCTGCGAGCCCTGCACCTTCAGGCGGCCGGTCGAGAAGGCCATCATCGGGCTGAGCCGGCCCTCCACGAGCTTGAGCAGATTGTCGGAACTCAAGCGCATCACGGCATCGGCCTCGCCCTCTTCGGCAATCGACACGGCGACCGTGCCGCCGGTCGCATCGAGCAGGATGCCGCCGCCATCGGTGAGGTCGAACCGCACCCGGTATCCGAGCGCGCTCAAGGCCCCCGACCGTTCCTCGATCGAGTCGACCAGCAAGCCGAGATCCGCCATCCGTTCCACTCCATCAGTCGCATGAGGATTCCCCGGAGGTCCGGGGCGGTCAGAACATCGCCTCGTCGAGGGCCATCATCGCGCCCTTGCCGGACTTGATCGCCGCCAGCAGGCCGGCAACCTGGGGCAGGATGCGCTCGATGAAGAAGCGGGCGGTGGCGAGCTTGGCCTCGTAGAAGTCCCGCTCCGGCGTTCCGTCGGCCAGCGCCGCCTGCGCCACCTTGGCGGCGCGCACCCACATGAAGCCGAGCGCCACTAGGCCGAACAGCCGCAGATAATCGGTCGCGGCGGCGCCGGCCTCGTCCGGATCCTTGAGGCCCCGTTGCGCGATGTGGGCGGTGGCGAGCTGGAGCGCACCGAACGCCTTGGACACGGGCAGGGCGAGGGGCGCCAGGGCATCGTCCTCCAGCGCCGCGTCGAGGAAGGCGAGGACCGGGTGGAAGAAGCCGCGCAGCAGCCGGCCGGCATGGGCCGGGAGCTTGCGGCCGACGAGGTCGAGGGCCTGCACGCCGTTGGTGCCCTCGTAGATCATCGAGATCCGGGCATCGCGGACATACTGCTCCATGCCGTGGTCTCGGATGAAGCCGTGGCCGCCGTAGACCTGCAGGCCGATGCTGGCCGCCTCGAAGCCGAGATCGGTGAACAGCGCCTTCACCACCGGCGTCATCAGGGCCGAGAAATCCTCCGCCCGCCGCCGTTCGGCCGGATCGGGATGGCGCTCCATCACGTCGAGGCTCCGGGCGACCCAGCCGCCGAGCGCCCGGGCGCCCTCGTTGTAGGCGCGGATCGTCATCAGCATGCGCCGCACGTCCGGATGTACGATGATCGGGTCTGCGGCCAGGTCCGGCCGCTTGGCACCCGAGAGCGCGCGCCCCTGCAGGCGCTCGCGGGCATAGGCGACGGCGCCCTGGTAGGCCGCCTCGCCGGCGCCCAGCCCCTGGATTCCCACCGACAGGCGCTCGCTGTTCATCATCGTGAACATCGCGCGCATGCCCTTGTGCGGCTCGCCGACGAGCCAGCCGACGGCGTCGTCGAAGGAGAGCTGGCAGGTGGCCGAGGCCTTGATGCCCATCTTGTGCTCGAGGGCGCTGCAGGTGACGCCGTTGCGCGCCCCCGGCGTCCCGTCCGGCGCGGGCAGGAATTTCGGCACCAGGAACAGGCTTATGCCCTTCACGCCCTTGGGGGCATCGGGCAGCCGCGCGAGGACGAGATGCACGATGTTCTCGGTGAGGTCGTGATCGCCCGCCGAGATGAAGATCTTCGAGCCGGTGATCCGGTAGGAGCCGTCGTCCTGCGGCACCGCGCGGGTCCGCAGCAGGCCGAGATCCGTGCCGCAATGGGCCTCGGTCAGGCACATGGTGCCCGACCACGTGCCGTCGACGATCTTGGGCAAGTAGGCCGCCTTCAGCGCCTCCGACGCATGACCGGCGATCGCCTTGTAGGCACCGTGGCTCAAGCCCGGATAGAGCCCGAAGGACAGGTTGGTCGAGCAGATCATCTCCTCGACGAGCTTGTTGATCGTCTCCGGCAGGCCCTGGCCCCCATAGGCGGGGTCGGAGCCCATCGCGGTCCAACCGCCCGCGCGGAACGCCGCGTAGGCCTCGGGAAAACCCTTCGGCGTCCGGACGACGCCGTTCTCCAGGCGGCAGCCCTCCGCGTCACCGGAGGCGTTGAGCGGCAGGAGCCGCTCGGTGCAGAACTTCGCCGCCTCCTCAAGGATGGCGTCGGCGACGTCGGGCGTGATCTCCTCCAGGCCGGGCAGCGGCTCGGAACCCGGATCGGCGTGCAATTCGTGCAGCACGAAGCGCATGTCGCGCAGCGGGGCCTTGTAGGTCTGCATGATCGTCAGTTCCTCACCGGCCGGCCGGTCTCGAGCACGCTCTCGAACCGGTCGAGGGTTGCCTCGGTGCGGACGAGGCGCATGAAGCTGTCGCGCTCGAGTTCGAGGATGGCATCCTCATCCAGGGTATCGAGGATGTCGGCCTCTCCTCCGGACAGGACGGAGGCGAGTTCGCCCGACACCACGAGATCGTGCTTCGTGGCGATGCCGCGCCGCGCGAAGCCCTCGGCGGCCATGCGCAGGGCGAGGCCGCCCGCGGAACCCGGCAGGGTCAGAGGCACGGGCTTCGGCGGCGCATAGCCTGCGACCAGGGACAGCGCTATGGCCTTGGCATCGGCGAGCAGCCGGTCGCGATTCATGGTGATGCCGTCATCTGGGCGCAGGAACAGGAGGTCCCGCGCCTCCTCGGCCGACTTCGCCACGGTTGCGGTCGAGACCGTCTCGAACACCCTGGCGACGGCCGGCATCGGCCCCTTCGGCAGCGTGCCGGAAGCCTGCCAGCGGCCCAGCATCTCCGTGCAGCCGCCCCAGGCCGGCACGAGGCCGACGCCGCACTCCACGAGGCCGATATAGCTCTCCGCATGGGCCTGGACGGCATCGCTGTGCAGCAGGATCTCGCAGCCGCCGCCGAGCGCCATGCCGGAGGGTGCGCTCACCACCGGAAACGGCGCGTATTTGAGCTGCCGGTAGGTCTGCTGGCCAAGATGGACCAGCTTCTCGATCTCCCCCCACGCCGCGATATTGGCGGCGAACAGGGCCAGCCCGAGATTGGCGCCGACCGAGAAGTTCGTGCCCTCGTTGTAGACGACCAGCGCCTTGTAGCGGTCCTTCACGAGCTTGATCGTCTTGCCGAGCAGGATCATGACCTGCTCGTCCAGGGCGTTGCTCTGCGACGTGAACTCGAAGCACACCACGCCGTCGCCGATGTCCCACAGGGCCGCCGAGCCGTTCGTCAGGAGCGGCTCTCGGCCGAGCTTGATGTCTGCGAGCCGCAGCACGCCGTCGGGTCGGACGATGTCGCGGTAGCCGCCCCCGGGCTGGAGCACCTGCCGGCGGCCGTTCTCGACCCGGTAGAAGCTGCGGCCGTCGAGACCCGCGAGGAGCGGCGGGACCGGCCGACCGTCGCGGGCGAGGCGATCGGCCAAGTAGGCGCCGCCGATCCGGTCGATCAGCTCGAACGGTCCCCATGTCCAATTGTAGCCGAGGCGCATCGCCTCATCGATCGCCGCGACGTCGTCGCTCGCCTCGCCGACGAGCCCGGAGGCGTACGACAGGGTCGCGCCGATGACGCGCCACGCGTAGGCGCCCGCCCGGCCGGGCAGGTCGAGTACCGCGCGGGGGCCTTTCGCGTCCTTCAGCTCCGGCAGGTCCGCCTTCCGGGTGGGCCGGTAGGCGCCGCTCGCGAGATCGATGGCCTCCTTGGTCTTCTGCCCGCCCGTGCGGTTCAGGCGGTAGAATCCGCCCTTGCCCTTACGCCCGGTGAAGCCCGCGGCGATCAGCCGGCTGACGAGCGGCATCTCGCGATAGGAGTCGTGGAAGGCGTCCTCCGGCGGCAACGCCGCGCGCAGGCTCGCGGTGGTGTGCGGGATCAGGTCGAGGCCGACGAGATCGACGAGGCCGAACACGCCGGTCTTCGGGATGCCGAAGGGGCGTCCCATGATGGCGTCGGCCTCCTCGACCGGGACGCCGAGGTCGTCGGCGGCCGCGATGGCGTTCTGGATCCAGGTGATGCCCAGGCGGTTGGCGATGAAGCCCGGTCGATCCTTGCAGCGCACGACGCTCTTGCCGAGCCGGCGGTCGGCGAAGTCGGCGACCGTCTCGGCGAGGGCCGGATCGGTCTGCGGGCCGGTCACCAGTTCGAGCAGCCGCATGTAGCGCGGCGGGTTGAAGAAGTGGGTGATCAGGAAGTCGCGCCGGAAGGATTCGGGCATGCCGTCGACCAGCGCATCGAGCGGAATCGTCGAGGTGTTCGACGAGACCGCCGTGCCGGGCCGGCGCACGGCGTCGATCCGCCGATAGAGCGCCCGCTTCGCGTCGAGGCGCTCGATGACCACCTCGATGATCCAGTCGACTTCGGCGAGGCGTTCGAGATGGTCCTCGACGTTGCAGGCCTCGACGCGCTTGGCAGCCCGCGGGGTCATGAACGCCGCCGGCTCGGTCTTGAGCATTCGGGCGATGGCAGCCGCCGCAAGACCGTTCCGGTCGGTTGCGCCCTCCGGCACGATGTCCATGAGCAGGACCGGCACTCCGGCATTGGCCACATGGGCGGCGATGCCGGAGCCCATCACTCCGGCGCCGATGACGGCGACTTTGCGGATCCCGCTCATCAGACACGCTCCAGAAGGGTGGCGATGCCCTGGCCGCCGCCGATGCACTGGGTCGCCAGCGCGAAGCGGGCGCCCTCGCGGTCGAGCAGCGCCGCTGCCTTGCCGACGATGCGCGCCCCCGTCGCACCGAGCGGATGGCCGAGCGCGATCGCGCCGCCGTCGATATTGACCGTCTCCGCGCGCAGGCCGAGTTCCCGGATGCAGGCGAGCGCTTGGCTGGCGAAGGCCTCGTTCAGCTCGACGACGCCCACCGCGTCGACGGCGATGCCGGCGCGGGCCAGCGCCTTCCGGGACGCGGCCACCGGACCGATGCCCATGATCTCCGGCTCGCAGCCCGAGACGCCGATCGCGGCGATCCGGGCGAGCGGCTTCAGCCCGTGGCGTTGGGCATAGACCTCGCTGCAGACGAGGACCGCCGAGGCACCGTCCGTCAGCGGCGACGAGGTGCCGGCCGTGACGCTGCCGTCCTGCTGGAACGCGGGCTTGAGGGCGGCGAGTCCCTCGGCGCTGGCTTCCGGCCGGATGCAGCCGTCCGTCTCGACCGTGCCGGCCTTTGTGGCGATCGGGACGATCTCGGCGGCGAGCCGTCCGGCGGCCTGGGCCGCGGCGGCCTTGCGGTGGCTCGTCACCGCGAAGGCCTCCTGGTCGGCCCGGCTGATCTGCCAACGGCGCGCCACGTTCTCGGCGGTGTCGCCCATGCCCATGTAGGCGCCAGGGCGCGCCGCATGGAGCGCCGGGTTGGGCATCGGGTTGAAGCCCATCATCGGCACGCGGCTCATGCTCTCCACGCCCGCGCAGATGAAGGCCTCGCCGGCGCCGAGCTGGATCTGCCCGGCGGCGATGTGCACCGACTGCATCGAGGAGCCGCAGAAGCGGTTCACCGTGACGCCGCCGACGCTGAGATCGAGATCGGCCAGCATGCCGATCAGGCGGGCCACGTTGAACCCCTGCTCGCCCTCCGGGAAGGCACAGCCGACGATCAGGTCCTCGATGGTGTTCGACGAGATGCCGGCCTCGGCGACGAGCCGGCGCACGACCTGCGCGGCGAGGTCGTCGGGGCGGACCCGGGCCAGGGCGCCCTTCTTGGCGAGGGTGAAGGGCGAGCGGGCGTAGCCCACGATAACCGCGTTGGTCATGCTGTCCTCTCGGAACGATCACGAAGGATCTGCGACACGGGCGGCCCGCCGACCCGGACGTGCCCTGACCCGGCGCGCACAAGTCCGGCGTGGGAGCACGCACGAGAACGGGGAAGGCGATTGTGAGACGCGCGGGCCGATTCCGGCCGCGCGGCC
>NZ_BACT01000370.1:0-1944 GCF_000333255.1 Methylobacterium sp. B1
GCCGCGCTCCAGGGGCCTTTCGGCTTGCCTGACGGCGGCTACGAACAGATCGCGCTCGATCCGGTACAGAGGAGCTCCTGCCTTCACCGGATCGCCCTCCTTGAACAGGACCGCCTCGAGATAGCCGGTCACGCGGGCGCGCACCTCGACGCGCCCCACCGCCTCGACCCGGCCGACGAAGTCCAGCGCCCTGTCCAAGGCCTTGCGCTGCGCCGTCACCGTTCCGACCGCCAGCGCGGCAGGGGGCTCTCCCTCGCCACGCGCCGAGGGGCCGGGACCGGTGATCAGCAGGGCAACCAGCACGAGAAGGGGGACGCGGACCATCGCAAAGCCTTGCCGCACCGTCTCACGGCTGCGGGGTGGTATTCTGGCAGCTTTCCGCGGGATCGCTTGATCGAGCAGGACGCGGCCGAGCCGAAGCTGCGGCCTCCCCCAGCGCGTTTCGGTCCGTGACCGACGCTCCCGCATGAAACGCCCCGTGCCAGGGTGAGCGTGGTCGTGCGCGCTGGCCGCGTGGCGGCTGCTGCGACATCCGGCGCTTCAGCCCCGTCCGGCCTTGTCCTGATCCGGCAGGTCCAGGTGACTCCCGTCGCGAAACAAGAGCGCCTGCAACCGCCCAGGGCCGAGCACGCGGCCAAGCTCTCGAAACGTGAAATATGGGATCAGGGCGACGGTCATGATCAGGACGACGGACGCCCAGCCGAGGACGCCCCCGCCGCCGATCATCGGCACGCTATCGACCAGCGTCTTTCCCCGCCAGAGCCCGATTGCCATATCCTCAAGCGCGTAGAAACAGACCATCAGCAACGCGAAGAGGCCGGACCGAGTCAGGATCGGATAGAGCAGTGGACCGCTCCGAACGGCTGTCCGGGTGTCGAAATGCTCGGCAATCAGCATGATCTTCGCCAAGATCCACGCATTGAGGAAGGCCAGCCCATAAAATCTATAGACGATGCCGTGACGCGACAGGACGGCATGCTCGTGCAGGATCAGAATGCCAAATATGACCCATAAATAAACAAATATACCGATAAAACTCTTTAGTTCTGCTAAAATTCTTGTTCCGATGCCTTTCATTCGATTGCGGCGGTTGGATTTCGGATGATTTGATCCATCGGCATCGCCTTCCGAAATGCGAGGGTGTGAAGTGATCATGGTTCGATCCAGCGACCGAGCGTCAGGCTATTGTCGGCGCCTTCGGGCGATGTGTCGTCCTTTCAAGGTGTTTCACGGTGAAGCCCGTCCGATGGCTCGCGTCTCGATCTATGCCTGACGCGGAACGGACGCGCGGCTGGATGCGACACCCCCGGACAATTTTCGACAGGGTTCCTGTCTGGCCGCTCGGCGGTATTGGCTAGGCCCCATTTTGGATTTGACGCAGCGCGAGCCTGTTCAGGATTGCAGACATTCGCGTGGGCGGCTTGATCGGGTGAGACGTCGTGAATTCGAGGGAGCGCCCGATTCATGGCGTGTCTGCTTTCCGGCTCCGATCGCGATCGTATGCCGGCCGATGTGGTTCGACCGCGCCATCCCGGCGTTCGGCAGCGCCGCTCGGCAAGGCGTTGCCGGGGTCTGACGGGTGCGTTGAACCTGTCGGAACGGCGCCGCGGACCGGTCTTGCCCCCGCAACATCCGGGCGCTGCTGGGAGGGCGCCGACACCAAAACATCAAGATTGTCCCAAATCATCAAGCATCAAATTCGGCTTGTCTCTATGTAAACATTCGTACTGATCGTGGCATTTGCTGCAAGGCTTCGGAGGGCGTCATGATTGCTCGTCGGTCACCTGCGCTGTCGGCCTTGTCCGGAGCCATGCTTGCNGCCGTAAGCTGCTTCGCCTGCTTTCGGGCATCTGCCCAACCGCTCATCGTCAGGGTCAACCCGCGTCTGGCCCAGCAGGTGTCCTCATGTTCGGGAACGAACCCGGCACGATCAAACGCTTTTCG
>NZ_BACT01000369.1:0-11642 GCF_000333255.1 Methylobacterium sp. B1
GCACGTGGAGACGAGATTGGACCGATATAACCATGATGAGAGGCAATAAAGATTGGGCGCAATCGATCTGATATCCGACATGGGTTCGGGATTTCTACCCAATCCATGAATCGCGTCAATAGAATGCTGCCGGGTTCAGTCGGATCTGCCGGCGCGTCCCGCCGGTGCGTGTCGGCGAACCTGGCTGCGGGCAAGGCCGTGATGAGCGCCGTCCAATCTCGCGCGTCTCGCGCTCCGGGCTCAGCTCCGGCTGTCGCAGATCCATTCGGCGCGGTCGGCCGGCGCGGTCATCGGAGACATCGGATGCATTCCGAGCGGTCGGTCGGCCTGTCGGTCGGTCGATGTCGCGGGGCTCAGGCTGCCGGCTCGTCTGAATCCGACGGGTGGGCGGCGGCGCAGTATATTGAGAGAGATCAATGCTCAGCTGTGGTATCATGATCAAGGATGCCGCGATTGCGAGTTGCGACCCGGCGCGGCTGTTCAAGCGATCTGCGTCGCAGGGCGCTCAGGCCAGCTTCTCGCACGAGACCCGTCTTCTTCCGCCGCGAGGAGAAACCTTGATCATGGCGCCGAGCCGACACAGGCCCCCTCCGGAGTATCTGCCCGCACCCAGCCATTCCGCCGCGGCAGCGCAAGGCGACGTGTCGATCCAGCGCAGCCCAGGGTGAGGCCGGGGCGGGGACGCGCGCGGCGACCGGCGCGTCTGTCCGTGGCGGGTGCGCGCGGGGTGCACGGGTGCGGCGCATGTGCGCCTCATCCCGCAGGCCCGGTTGCAGGAATCGCGGCGCTTCGCGCCGACGGCCTGCACGTCGGTCGTCGAGCAGAAAATTCTCCTGACGCGGGACAGAGCGGCCCGGCTTCGAACGGCTCTCGGCCGGTTCGTCCGAACCGTCGATGGCACGCGTGCAGACGGGTTCGGGATATGCAATCGATGCAGTCTCGACGAATAAAATTCGGTGCCGATCAGCGCGAGAATATTTGGATCGGTTGCATATACAATAATCGGAGGGGCCCGTGACAGGCAAAATTGCATCACCTTCAGCCGATATCGATCAGGCCGTCGTGCAGTCCAAAGCCGCCCGCGTCGGTGCCGACGTCTTGGCCCTGTATCGCCAACTTGCCGCGACGCTTCGACAGAAAGGCCGGTCCGAGGCAGCCGCCATGGCCCACCTCTCTGATCCCACCGCGCGTGCGGCGCACCGGTGCGCCTTTCAGCTCTACGGTACCGCAGCCTCCGAACTCGACGATGTCATCGCGGATCTCCTCGCCAGCCTCGAACGGCCGTTCACGGAGGTCTCGACGGGTCCGATCTTGACCGTTGTGGTTGGTGACGGGACGGGCCCGTAGATCGCGATCGCAGTGGCGCAGAAAGCAGGCCGCTGGCAGAGGCTGCGGTTTGGACGCGCGTCAGGTCGGCCAGGGCTCGAGCAGACGCCGCGGACAGGCCGGTCTCGGGCCGTGGGCGCAGAATGGTCTGGGTCTCGATGCTCGTCTCTGCGATCTGCGGGCGCGTTGCACTGGACAGGACATCTTGCAGACGGTGTGGTGTCTCGAGATTTTCAGCGGAAAAGTCCCACCCTCGGTGGGATCTGTTCGTGGGTTATCGGCATTCGTCGGTGCGCCTTCAATCGACCTGCATTGAGGAGGCTGCGTCTCACGCAAACGGCATCCCTGCGCATGACCGCCCCGCCTGATCGCGACCCGTCGCGCGCTGGTTGCGGGCGAGTGGGCGATCACGGTGTGACCGACTTCAATGCGAAGGCGGGCGTGGGAAAGCCGGCTCGTGCCGGGGCCCCGAAGGCTTTGAAGACGGGACATGATCGGGCCTGTTGCCGCCAAGTCGTCCGCGACGCTCAAGCGCAACCCCGAGGGGCAGGCTCTCGATACAGGGCCGACGGGGCCGTCTCGATCACCCCCCGATAGCGGAGCGTCATCTCGAATGGTGCCGAACGGCGTTGTGTCCGTGCTTGGCGATCGGGCTCAGCCGCTTGGGTGTGATGGCCGCTTCATTGCGCCGGTCCTATGCGCGCCCGGCATCTGACGACGTTCGATGTGCCGCAAAGTCCTGGTCGGCACAGATCATCGCCCTGGGGCGGTGCCCATCCTCCGCAGGGCTCAGGCGCAGACGTCGTGGAAAAGATAGAAGCCGAGGCGGCTATTCGCCTCCTGGGCCGCCTTGACTGGAAACTGACAGGCCCATCCGTCTTGCTGCGGACCGTGTAGCCGAATGCCCAACTCTCCGCGTCGAGGAAACTCGGCACCGGACGGTCCTCGCGCACGGCGCAGCACAGGCCAAGCTTATGCTTGCGGCAAAACACGTTGTAGGCGTCGCGCAGTTGCTCTCGCATCGGCAGGGCCCTCCCTCAGGATTGCCCTTTTGGCGGAACACCGGCGTCCCAGTCTTTGATCTAGCGCAACGATCGACCTTTCGCCTCCCGGGCCGCCGGGAGGATCCGCCGGATCCGCGTGCTTCGGCTCATGGGCCTCCCATACGGGCTACGCTTCCCTGTCGTCCGAAGTCGCGCCCTGCTTTCGCCGGACAGAAGATCGATTGCACGCGCTCGGTCGAGCGGGCCGCGCCGATGGGCATCGAGAACCGATCCATCCCCGTCTCACAACGGTGGAATGGCCCGAATGGTGTCTCGCGTACCCTGCATGGTCAGCACAGGGCCGACTTGGCTGAGAGTGGATACAGGAATGCCGATCTCTCCGCCTCCCAACAAGCGCCGGCGGGCGACGATCGCCAGGAGCGTGGTTCCGTCCTGCCCGACCCTGACTTCGCGGACGCGCCCGACGCGCACACCCTGATCGGCATAGAGATGCCGCCCGCGCAGCGTGGGCATCAGAGACGCGGCGTTTTCCTGGATCACGGAATTTCCGCGGTCCATGAGCGGCGAGCGAAGCTCCTGGGCGCTTGCCGTGCGCGCAAGCGCGATCAGAGCCAGCAGGCATATCCGGCCGGTATGATGTCGCGACATCTGACGCGCCTTCCTGGCTACGGGCAGACAGCGTTCCGACGCAGGCCCGGTGAGGCATTCGGATCGATCCGGGCTGCCCTCCCGCCATCTCGGCGGGGGCTGACCTCAGAGTGTCCGTCCTCCCGCCGTCGAAAACGCGGTCGATCCGAATTTTTCCGCACCGCGCTTGAAGCGGCACATTGCCAAATGAAAGGATTCAAGCGGAGCCGGAATATCGATCGCGACTGGCTTATGAGGCTGATGAAAGAAACTTATTATCGTGTTTTACGCGAAATTTTTTAAGTCCAGTTCCTGCGCTCTCATTTTCAAATTGCGAAACAATTTTTCTCGCGCCTTGACCTAGATCAAATCATGTCCTCAATAAATACGCTTTCCGGAATATCAAAACCGTAATCCGACAACGGTCACCGTCGCAAGACAACGGCGGCTCCATCGGTTTTGTTGATGTACCAGACCATCGCGGTCCTGTTCGCATTCGTCTTCGCCTACAGCCTCGTGGCGGTCCCGCTGGAGCGCAGTCCACTGGCCGGCGCCGTGATTTTCGCCGCCTTCGGTTTCGCTGCGGGGCCGGCCGGGTTGCGCATCATCACGGTGAACGCCGAGGCCCATCTTCTTCAACGGTTGGCCGAGTTCACGCTGGCCCTCGTGCTGTTCACGGATGCCGCCAAAGCCGACCTCGGCGTGCTGCGACGCTCATACGCGATCCCCGGACGTCTCCTGCTCATCGGATTGCCGCTTACAATCCTGTTCGGCTTCCTGGTCGGTACCATTCTATTCCCGGAATTGGGCTTCCTCGAATGCGCCCTTCTCGCGACGATCCTGGCGCCGACGGATGCGGCCCTCGGAAAGGCAGTGGTCACGAATCCGGACCTCCCGGGCCCAGTGCGCGAAGGGCTGAATGTGGAGAGCGGCCTGAATGACGGCATCTGCGTCCCGGTCCTTCTGATCTTCCTGACGCTCGCCGCGGGATCCGATCCGGGGCGGCCCCCGCTGGATCTTACGGTCCACCATTTCGGCACGGAGATCGGTGTCGGCCTCGTCGTAGGCGGCGGGTTGGCCGTTCTGGGCGTCGGGGCCCTGCGCTATGCCGGCAATCGCGGCTGGATCGGCTCGGCTTGGCGGCAACTCCCCGCGGTGGCGCTCGCGCTTACGGCGTTCGCGGCCGCGCAGGCTCTGGGCGGCAGCGGCTTCATTGCATCCTTCGTCGGCGGCCTCGTCGCCGGTGGCATGGCGCGGCACCGCGTGGTCAAGCACGAGCTGCTCTGCGCGGCCGAGGGGGCCGGCGACGTCCTGGCCCTGTCGACCTGGGTGCTCTTCGGGGCCGTCGTGATCGCGCAGGTCCCGCAGCGGCTGACCTGGGCGGTCATCGTCTACGCGGTCTTGAGCCTCACCGTGATCCGCATGCTTCCGGTCTGGCTGGCTCTGACGGGCACGGGCCTGAAGACGGACGGCAAGCTGTTCATCGGCTGGTTCGGTCCGAGAGGGCTCGCCAGCGTGGTCTTCGCCGTCATCGTGCTCGCGGCCGATCTTCCCGGACGTCAGGCCCTGACGACGACCGTCGCGGCCACCATCATCCTCAGCATCCTCGCGCACGGCTTGACCGCGAACGCGCTCTCCGCAGCCTTCGCGCGCCGCGCCACCGCCGCCGATCCGGGGCAAGCCGGCAAGGCTCCTTCGGCCGGTCTTGAGACGGCCCCTGAACGGAGCGTCGCGCGCCGACAGGGGCCACATGCTGTCTCGGCCGATCAAGCGGGCGACCGCTGACGCCATACACTGCGGTGCGCTTCGGCGAGCAAGGGCGCCTGATCCTTGATCTCGCTCAAGGGGGCGCTGGCGAAGCGGCGTACTGTCTCTCCCGCCAGGAGAATTCACGATGCCGACTTTGGCTCCCGCACGGCCATCGTCTGACACGCGCCGCCACGAGAAGGACGATCGGCTGATCGCGGCCGCGCAGGCGCTGCCGGAGCTTCGGGTGGCGGTCGCCCATCCCTGCGCCCTGGCCTCCCTGTTGGTCGCCGGGCAGCGGGCGGCGCGTCTGATGCCCGAGGTCTAGCCGATGACCCCGGTCCTGCTCGTCCTGAATGCGGGCTCGTCGAGCCTCAAGTTCCAAGTCTTCACCCTCGGCGATGGCGAAGAGCCGCAGCGTATCTTCCGGGGCCTGTTCGAGGGGCTGCGTCAAGCGCCCCATCTGCGGATCCGTGATCGGACCGGCACGACGGTGGCCGACGAGGACTTCGGCAGCGACGGGGCGTTCGGCCACGAGGACGCGCTCCTGCACGTGGCCGCCTGGATGCGCGCGCACAGTGGCGGCTTCGAGCTGGTCGCCGTCGGGCACCGGATCGTCCATGGCGGGATGACCTATTGCGAGCCCGTGCGCGTGACTGCGGAGGTCCTGGAGGCCCTGGAGCGCCTCGTGCCGCTGGCTCCCCTCCACCAGCCGCACAATCTCGAGCCGATCCGCATCTTCCGGCGGCGCTTCCCCGATCTGCCCCAGGTCGCCTGCTTCGACACGGCCTTCCATGCCGGTCAACCGGAGATCGCCCGGCTTTTCGCCCTGCCGCACGCGATGATGGAGGGTGGCGTGCGCCGCTACGGCTTCCACGGCCTGTCCTACGCCTACATCGCTTCGGTGCTCCCGGAGTATGATCCCGCCCTGGCGGCCGGACGCGTGGTCGTGGCCCATCTCGGCAACGGCGCCAGCCTGTGTGCGCTGAACCGCGGCGCCAGCGTCGCCACCACGATGGGCTTCTCCGCCCTCGACGGGCTGCCCATGGGGACGCGCTGCGGCAGCCTCGATGCCGGCATCGTGTTCTACATGCTCCGCGAGATGAAGCTCGGCCCGGACGAGGCGGAGCGCATGCTCTACACGCAGTCGGGCCTGCTGGGCGTGTCCGGGATCTCGAACGACATGCGCACGCTGCGCCGCGTCGCGGCGCGCGAGCCCGATGCCCGCCGAGCCATCGACCTGTTCGTCTATCGGATCGGTCGTGAACTCGGCTCCCTCGTCGCCGCAATGGGCGGCATCGACGCTCTCATCTTCACGGCCGGCATCGGCGAGAACGACGCCGCCACCCGTGCGGAGGTCCTGCGGGGTGCCGCCTGGGCGGGATTCGAACTCGACGACGCGGCCAACGCTTCCGGCGGCCCCCGCGTGACCCGAGGTCCCGGGCCGACCGCCTGGGTCATTCCGACGGACGAGGAACTGATGATCGCGCGCGGCACGCGCGCCGTGTTGTCTCGGCCCAGGAGCAGCCGGCCGCAGCCGGCGCTTTGAACAACGGGAGCTTGCCATGGACGCCGTGAGAACCAGGTCGCCGGCCGATCTCGAACTCGCCGACGAGACCTTCATGTCGGCCGCCGAACTCGGTGCCTACACGGCCAAGTTGAAGGCCGCCAAAGCCATGAAGGCGCTGAAGGCCGAGGACCAAGCGAGTCAGGCGCGGGCCGAGCTGATCAAGACTCTGTCCAAGACCATCGAGCTCACGCCCGAGAAGGTGCAGGAGATCACGCGGCCTCTCCTGCACAAGCTCCGGGTCGCGGCCGAGCAGGGCAAGAACGAGTTGCTGGTCATGCGTTTTCCGAACGCGATGTGCACCGACAGCGGGCGAGCCATCAACAATGCCGAGGCGGACTGGCCCGACACCCTGACCGGGCGGCCCTGGCAGGCATACGAGTTCTGGCGCGAGCGACTGCGCCCCCTCGGCTATGGCTTGTCGGCGATGATCGTCGACTGGCCCGACGGCATGCCGGGCGATGTTGGTTTCTTCCTGACCTGGGAAAAACTCCACGTGTGATTCAGGACGCCCCGGGATGGCGATCATGACCGAGCAGCGGACACAGACCGCCACCTCAGCGGGTGAACGACCTGCGCTCCCGGATCTCTTCGCGTTGCTGAGCGCTGGCCGAGGTCACGGCGAAGCGGGTGACGATCCTGGCCGCGCGGGTTCTCTCCGTCGAGGAGCTGAACGGCGATTAGATCGACGCGGAGATCCTACAGCTCCAGACGCAGCGGGATGCGACGCGTGACGAGGCGATGCGGGCCCGTTTCGATATCTCGATCGCCCGGCTCGAAGAGTTCAAGGCCGCGCCCGGCTTTGAAGGGTCGATGTCCGGGCGCGCGGCCTCCCCTCAGTGCAGTTCCGGAACGAAATGCCCCTTGGTGAGAGTGTCGTCGTAGGCCTTGTCCTTGAGGCGTTTCGGCAAGACCACGGCCTCGCGCTTCACTTCCTCGTAGGGGATCAGGCGCAGCAGATGGGCGATGCAGTTGAGACGGGCGCGCCGCTTCTCATCTGAGCGGACGATATGCCAGGGCGCCTCATCGATATCGGTCGCCGCCAACATCTCGTCCCGGGCGATCGAGTAGTCGTACCAGCGACTGTAGGACTCGAGGTCCATGGGACTGAGCTTCCACTGCCGGAGAGGGTCATCGATCCGGGCCAGGAAGCGGCGCTTCTGCTCCTTCCGGCCGACTTCGAGCCAGAACTTGATCAGCTGCGTTCCGCCGCCCACGATGAAGCGCTCGATCCGCGGGCACAGATCGAGGAAGCGGCGATATTCAGCGTCGCTGCAGAACCCCATGACGCGCTCGACGCCCGCGCGGTTGTACCAGCTCCGGTCGAAGATCACGATCTCGCCGGCCGCCGGGAAGTGCTCGATGTAGCGCTGAATGAACATCTGGGTCTTCTGCCGGTCGGAGGGGGCCGGCAGGGCGGCCACGCGAAACACCCGCGGGCTCACCCGCTCGGTGAGCGCCTTGATCGTGCCGCCCTTGCCGGCAGCGTCACGTCCCTCGAAGACCACGACGATGCGCGCGCCGGATCTCCGGACCCAGTCCTGCAGATGGCAGAGCTGCACCTGCAGCGCGCGGAGTTCCCGCTCGTACGCCTTGCGCTTGAGCTTGGGCTGCGCCAGCCCCTCGTCGGTGGCTTCGTCGTCGGTCTCGGGCTCCTGTGCCCGCGTCGCATCGTCCATCACCGCCCAGCCTCCTCATCCTGCCCGGCTCGACCGCGCACGGTCACTCGGCCGGCATGTGCTCCTGCGTTCCGGCCGGCTCCGCCGCCGCGTCGTGCCGCGTCCCGTTCCCGCCCAGAAGGCCCCAGGCCCGCTCACGCAGGCTCTGGAACAGCACGTAGAGGGGCGGGATCACGAAGATCCCGATGAAGGACGCGGCGATCATTCCGCCGAACACGGGCGTCCCCACGTTGCGCCGCGCGAGTTGCGAGGCGCCGGCGGCGATGACCAGCGGAAACAGGCCGAGGATGAAGGCGAAGGAGGTCATCATCACGGGCCGGAAACGCAGGCGCGCGCCCTCGGTCGCCGCCTCGTGGAGCGGCACGCCCCGATCGCGCTGCTCCTTGGCGAACTCGACGATCAGGATGCCGTTCTTGGCTGCGAGTCCGATCAGCACCACCATGCCGATCTGCGCGTAGAGGTCGAGGGTGAGCCCGCCCCACACCATCGCCGCGTAGGCGCCCAGGATCCCGACGGTGACCGACAGCAGCACCGGGACGGGGATCGTCCAGCTCTCGTAGAGGCCGACCAGGAACAGGAATGCGAACAGGACGGCGAAGCCGAGGATGATCGCGGTCTTGCCCTCGGCCCGCTTCTCCTGGAACGCCGTGTCGGTCCACTCGCCCGCGAACCCCGCCGGCAAGGTGCGGCCCGCGACCGCCTCCATGGCGGCGAGCGCCTGGCCCGACGAGATGCCCGGCGCCGGAGAGCCCTGCACGGTGACCGCCCGCAGGTTGTTGTAGCGGATCAGCGCCGGTGGTCCGACCACGATCCGCGCTTCCGCGAGGGAGCGCAGCGGCACCATCTCGCCGTCCTTGTTGCGCACGTTGATGCGGTAGATGTCGTCGATCCGCGTGCGATCGGCGGCCTCGGCCTGGACCTGCACCTGCCACGTGCGGCCGAACAGGTTGATGTCATTGACGTAATAGCCGCCCAGCGAGGCCTGCAGCGCCTGGAACACGTTCTCCAGCGGCACCCCGAGGATCTGGACCTTGTTGCGGTCGATGTCGAGAAACACCGAGGGGTTCGTGGCCGAGAACGTGCTGAAGACGCGGTTGAGCTTCGGCTCGTCGTTCGCCGCCACGATCAGCCCGCGCACGACCTGGGCGAGGTCCTTCGGATCGCCGCCGCGCAGGTCCTCCAGGACGTAGGCGAAGCCGCCGCCGGTGCCGAGGCCGATGACGGGAGGCGGCGCCAGGGGCACCACGGTCCCGCCCGGGATGTCTCGGAACTGACGGCCGAGCCGGGCGATCACGGCCGCCGCCCCGTCCGCGGCTCCGGTGCGTTCCTCGAACGGCTTGAGGGTCACGACCAGGAAGGCCGCGTTGCCCTGCGAATAGTTGTCGATGAAGTTGAGGCCGATCACCGATGTCGTGTCGGCGACCACGTGCTCCTGCCGCAGGATCGCCTCGGCATGCGCCACCACCTCGGCGGTGCGTCCCACCGCGGCGCCCTCGGGCAGCTGCACCACGACGAAGAAGGCGCCTTGATCGTCCTCGGGCAGAAAGCCGGTGGGCGTCATCTTGGCCAGCTGCAGCGCGCCGTAGGCGGCCGCGCCGGCGAGTACGAGCCCGATCACCGAGAAGCGCACGATCCGCGCCACCACGGCACCGTAGCCGTCGCGCACCCGGTCGATCGCCCGCATGACGACGCCCATGATCCCGCGGCGGGGACCCTGATGCGGCCGCAGAAGCACGCCGCACAAAGCCGGCGACAGGGTCAGCGCGTTGACGGCCGAGATCAGCATCGCGACCGCGACGGCGACCGCGAATTGTCGGAAGAGCTCGCCGGAGATGCCGGGGACGAAGGCGACCGGCACGAAGACCGAGAGCAGCACCAGGGTGATGGCGATGATCGGCGCCGTGATCTCGGCCATCGCCCGCTTGGTGGCCTCCCGCGGGGAGAGATCGGGATGCTCCTCCATCACGCGCTCGACGTTCTCGACGACCACGATGGCGTCGTCGACGACGATGCCGATGGCCAGCACCAGGGCGAGGAGCGAGACGGAGTTCGCCGAGTAGCCCACCGCCTTCAGGGCGATGAAGGTCCCGATCAGGCTCACCGGCACGGCGAGCGTCGGGATGAGCGTCGCGCGCAGGCTGCCGAGGAACAGGAACACCACCACGACGACGAGCACGAAGGCTTCGATCAGGGTCTTGCGGACCTCGCGCACCGTCTCGGTGATGAAGGTGGTCGGGTCGTAGGTGACCTTCCAGGCGAGCCCCTCGGGGAAGGACTTGGCCAGCGCGCCGACCCGGGCCTGGACTTCCTTCAGGGTCGCGAGGGCGTTCGCGCCGGGGGACTGGTAGATCGCCACCACCGTGGCGGGGCTCCCGTTCAGCCGTGTCTCGCGGTCGAGATTGGCGGCGCCGAGCTCGATGCGGGCGACGTCCCCGAGCCGCAGCACGGACCCGTCCGGATTCGTGCGCAGGATGACGTTGCGGAACTGCTCCGCGGAGTTCAGGCGCCCCTGCGTCTGGATGCTGAGCTGGAGCTGCTGCTCGTCCGAAATCGGGCGTGCGCCGATCCGGCCCACGGGAGCCTGCACGTTCTGCGTGCGGATCGCTGCGATGACATCGCCCGTGGTCAGGTTGAGACCGGTGAGCTGGTCGGTCCGCACCCAGGCCCGCATCGCGTAATCCTGCGGCCCCCACAGGGTCGCGTCGCCGACGCCGGGCGTGCTCTTGATGCGGTCGAGCAGGTTGATCGTCACGTAATTCGAGATGAAGAGCGGGTCCTGCATGCCCTTGGGCGAGTAGACCGCCAGCACGCCCAGCAGCGCGGAAGATTTCTTCTTGACCGTGACGCCCTGCTTGCGGACGTCATCGGGCAACTTGGCCAAGGCGATCTGAACCCGGTTGTTGACGTTGACGGCGTTGATGTCCGGATCGGTGCCGAGTTCAAAGGATCCGGTGAGCGTGTAGCTGCCGTCGTTGCCGCTGACGCTCTTCATGTAGATCATCTTGTCGACGCCCACGACCTGAGACTCGATGGGCTGTGCGACGGTCGATTCCACCACCTCGGCGGAGGCGCCGGGATAGGTCGTCGTCACCGAGACCTGGGGCGGCACGATGTCGGGGTACTGGGCCACCGGGATGGTGAACAGCGCCAGCGCTCCGGCGATCGACGTGACGATCGCGATCACCACCGAGAGGCGTGGCCGGTCGACGAAGATCGCCGAGACCATGGCGTCAGATCCTGCCGGCCGACTGGGCGATCGGGTTCGCCTGCACGGTGATTCCGGGCCGCACCCGCTGCAGGCCGTCGACGATGACGAGCTCCCCGGCCGACAGGCCCTCGTCGATGACGGCATCCGGGCCGGTACCGGCGGAACCGAGTTTGACGCGCCGGGTCACGGCCCGCCCGTCCTCGACGACGAAGACGTAGACCCCGCCCTGGTCGGCGATGAGCGCCGCTTGCGGGACGACGATCTTCTGCTCGGGCTCCCCAATCTGAAGGGCGACCTGGACCAGCTGCCCGTCGCGCAGCACGCCCGCCGGGTTCGGCATGACGGCGCGCACCAGGACCGTGTCGGTCGTCCGGTCGACGCTGATGTTGACAAAATCGACCCGTCCCACCTGGCCGTATTCCGATCCGTCCTGGGATCCGATCCGGATGCCGACCTTGCTGCGGTCGGGGCTTTTCGCGCCCTGC
>NZ_BACT01000368.1:0-10641 GCF_000333255.1 Methylobacterium sp. B1
CGGGCGATGTCGGCGGCGCTGCCCTTCTTCCGCGCGGCGGATCAGGTGCTCGTGGCGACCCGCGGCGAGGACCTGCGGGTCGGCAACGCCGAGGATCTGGCGGTTCACCTCGCCCGGCACGGCGTGAGCGCCACCGCTCACCACCTCCACGCTGCCGGCCCGGATGCCGACGCGATCATGCGGTTCGCCCTGGAGCAGGACGCCGACCTGGTCGTCATGGGGGCCTACGGCCATTCCCGCTTGCGGGAATGGATCTTCGGCGGCGTCACGCGCGATGTCCTCGACCGCGCACCCATCTGCAGCCTGATGTGTCACTGATGCGTTGGCGGCTGCTCTCCGTCGGTGTCGCCCTCGGCCTGGATCTGCTCTGCACCGGAGCGATCGGGGCGGAGGAGTCCTCGGCGCCGCAGGGGCGGAAGTTTGCGCATGCGCATTGCGCAGGCTGCCACGCCATCGGCCTCCGGGGCGCGAGCCCGATGCGGGCGGCCCCGACCTTCCGCATGCTGGCCGAGCGCTTTCCCGTCGACGACCTCGCCGATGTCCTGATCGAGGGCGTCGAGCGGCGGCATCCGGCGATGCCGGACTTCCGGCTCGAACCGGATGATGCCGCCGACCTCACGGCTTACCTCAAGACGCTGAAACCGTGACGGCCGGTCGACGAATGCACAACCGTGCATCCCGGCCACTGCAGTGCGGATCGGATCGCGGCCGGGTTCAGAAGGCGTAAAAGTCGGTGCAATGCGCCGGCGGAAGGAGACCGGCGTAGCCCCAGATGCAATCGTCGTAGCGCCTCCAGCGCTGGAACCCGTCTGCCGTGCCCATCACCGAAACAGGGGCGCCCGTCTCGAATCGGCCGCCGGCCAGGGTCCGGCTTCGCACGCCGCCTTGGAAGGCGGCGCGATCGCGGTAGACCGACGCCCGGTCCCTGAAGCGGGGCGATCTTCGCACGAGGCCGCACGCGCAAGTCGATGTCCGACGCGCCTCGACATGCGCGAAGGGCAGGGCGCCGCTTCCGGGCCGCGCGAGCGCCGCGGTCGATCCGACCAGGACGGCGATGACGAGGACAGAGCGGAACATGACGCCTTCTTCCGGTCACCGGATGACGGCGCGGATCATAGAACCGCACCCCGACCGCGCGTTTGACGCGTGTCAACGGAATCTCATCCGGCGAAGGTCTCGCTGCGTGCGCGATCCGAGGACGCGCCGCCTCGGCAGGCCAAGCTCGTCGGTTCACACTCGAACACAGCATTTTCCCCGGTCGATCGCTGCATAGGCACATCCGATGCGGCGTTCCCGTGTTGATGAAGATCAAGCCGCGGCGGCGGGACACGGCTTATCTGAGTTGCTGATGCGGCTTGGAGCCCGGTCATTTTGCCGGCATCCCGGAGTCCTTCGTGGAGAACGTCGCGCGCCTGCCGAGCGAGCGGTTCGATCCGGTCGCGCAGCCCACCGGAGCCGCTGTCCTGGACATGGTCCGGTCGCTCCTGCTCGAACTGCACCCGGAGCGGGGGGCGACGATCGCGGTCGACCTCGACAGCGATCTCGAACGGGAGTTCGGCCTCGACAGCCTGGGGCGCGCGGAGCTGATCCTGAGGCTGTCGCGCAGCTTCCGGGTGTCGCTGCCGGAGAGGCTGATCGGCGAGGCAGCGACGCCGGCCGCGTTGCTGGCCGCGATCCAGGCTGCGGGCGCCGCGCGCGAGCCCTCGGCGGCGTCTCCGCCACCAGCCGCGCTGCCGACGGCGGCCGAGCCGCACCGGGCCACCACGTGGGCGGACGTGCTCGATTTCCACGTCCGCAATCACCCGGACCGCCCCCATCTTCGATTGCAACAGGAGGACGGGACCGAGACCGTTCTGACCTACGCGGCGCTCGACCGGCGTTCGCGTCAGGTCGCGGCCGGCCTCCTGAAGCTCGATCTCGCCTTCGGCGACCGGGTCGCCCTCATGCTGCCCACCGGGCCCGACTTCTTCCCGGCCTTCCTCGGCACGATCCTGGCGGGTGGGGTCCCGGTCCCGCTCTACCCGCCGTTCCGGCGAGCCCAGATTCAGGATCACCTGCAGCGTCAAGTCGGTATCCTGGCGAACGCCGCGCCGCAGATCCTGATCACCGATGCGGCGATCAAACCCTTCGCCTGGCTGCTGCGCGACGGCGTCGAGAGTTTGCGGGTCCTGACGACCACCGCGGATCTCGTGACGGAAGACGCTCTGGCGGCGGCCGTCCCGGCCACGGGGGCGGACCTTGCGCTGATCCAATACACCTCCGGCAGCACAGGCGATCCGAAGGGCGTGATGCTGACCCACGCCAACCTGCTCGCCAATGTCCGCGCCATGGGCGAAGCGGTGGCGGCCTCGTCGGCGGACGTCGTCGTGAGCTGGCTCCCTCTCTACCACGATATGGGATTGATCGGCTGCTGGCTGGGCAGCCTCTATTACGGTGCGCCGGCGGCGATCCTTTCACCCCTGGCCTTCCTGGCCGATCCGGGGCGCTGGCTCAGGACAATCCATCGCCAGCGCGGCACGATCTCGGCCGCCCCGAACTTCGCCTACGAGCTGTGTCTCAAGACCCTGCGGGACGAGGATCTCGCGGGGCTCGATCTCAGCTCGCTGCGCGTCCTGACCAACGGGGCCGAACCGGTCAGCCCGGACACGCTGGCCCGGTTCACTGAGCGCTTCGCGGCCTTCGGCCTCCGGCCGTCGGCCGTCACACCCGTCTACGGGCTCGCCGAATGCGCGGTCGGCCTCACCTTTCCGCCCCTCGGCCGGGGCCCGCGCATCGACTGGATCGACCGCGCAACGCTGTCGCGGAGCGGCGAGGCCCTGCCGGCCGAGCCTGGCGCTCCGGGGGCCGTCGCCTTCGCCGCCTGCGGGCATCCGTTGCGCGGCCATCAGATCCGGATCGTGGACGAGGCCGGGCGCGAGGTGCCGGAGCGCCGGGAGGGGCGGCTGCAGTTCAACGGTCCCTCCGCGACGACCGGCTACTTCCGGCGTCCGGAGATCACGCGCGCCCTGTTCGACGGAGCTTGGCTCGAGAGCGGCGACCTCGCCTATTTGGCGAGCGGCGACGTCTTCGTGACGGGGCGTACCAAGGACATCATCATCCGGGCCGGTCGGAAGATCCATCCGCACGAGCTGGAAGAGGTGGCGGGCGCGGTCGACGGCGTCCGAAAGGGCTGTGTCGCGGCCTTCGCGAGCCCCGACCCGAGAACCGGGACGGAGCGGCTGATCCTCGCCGCCGAGACGCGCCTCACCGACGCCGCGGCCCTGGAGGAGCTGCGCCGCACCCTGGCCCGGGAAGCGATGGGCGTGATCGAGCAGCCGCCCGACGTGATCGTCCTGTGTCCGCCCCGCACATTGCCGAAGACGTCGAGCGGGAAGATCCGTCGCGCGGCGACGCGGTCGCTCTACGCGGCAGGCGAACTCGGCCGGCCGGAAGCCGCCCTGCGGACGCAGCTGGTCCGGCTCGCCGTCGCGGGGGCCGCGGCGCGGCTGCGCCGTATCGGGCGGCTCTGGTCGGAGGCAGCCTACGCGGCGTCCTGGTGGGGCGTCCTCGTCGTCATCGGTGCCATCCTATGGCCGCTGGTGCTCGTCCTGCCGAAGCGCGCTTGGCGCTTCGGCGCCCTCCGGACGGGCCTGAGGCTCTTCTTCCGGGTCACGCGGACGCCGTTGACCGTATCGGGCGAGCCCGTCAGCCGCGGCGCCGTCATCGTCGCCAACCATGCGAGCTATCTCGACGGCGCCGTGCTGGCGGCCGTGCTGCCCGGGGCGCCGGTCTTCCTCGCCAAGCAGGAGCTGGCCCGTCAGCGCATCGCCGGGCCGTTCCTGCGGCGGCTGGGAACCGCCTTCGTCCACCGGGGTACCGCGGCGGGTATCGCCGATGCGGCGGCGATCGTCGGGCGCATCCGCGATGGCGAGCAGGTGGTCGCGTTCCCGGAGGGCACCTTTACCCGGACCCCGGGCCTCCTCGGCTTCCACCCCGGTGCGTTTCTGGATGCCTGCCGCGCGGGTGCCCCGATCGTGCCGGTCGCGATCACGGGCACGCGGTCGGCGCTGCGGGCCGATCAGTGGTTCCCCCGGCGGAGCGTGATCCACGTCCATATCGGAGCGCCGATCGCCCCGGACGGCGAGGATTTCCACGCCGCGATCCGCCTGCGCAATCGGGCGCGCGCGGCGATTCTCGCCCGCTGCAACGAGCCGGACCTCTCCCGGGAAGCGGTGCCGTCGCCCGTCGAGCCGGCTCCGGAATGATCATGTCGGGCCGCTCCGAGACACGGATCTGCGCAAAGCCGCCCGCGGACGCCTCGACGGGCACGATCCCCAGCCTTCTGCGAGCCCAGGCAACCCGCCGCCCGACGGCGGTGGCCTACGTGGCGCACGATCCTGCCGAGGGACGTTTTTCTGCGATCACATGGGCCGAGATGGCCGAGCGGGTCGCCGAACGGACGGCTGCCCTGGCCAGCGAGGCGCTCGAACCGGGCGCACGGGTCGCGCTCTGGCTGCCGAACGGGATCGAGTGGGTGGCCTTCGATCATGCGGCGCTCTCGCTCGGCCTCGTGGTGGTGCCGCTGTTTCCCGATGACGCTCCCGCCAACGCCGTCGACATCCTGGTGGATTCCGGCGCCCGCATCGTCGTCGTCCGCACGGCGGCGCAATGGGAGAGCCTCGGGGATCGCGCCCAGCTGCGCACCGGAGTTCAGCGCGTGATCGCGCTCGAGGAGCCGCGAGGAACTCGACCTTCCGATCCGCGCCTGCAGAGCCTGCGGTTCTGGCTCGCAGGGGCGCGTGGATCCGTGCTGACTCCTGCCGGGCGCGACCCCGATGCCCTCGCGACGATCGTCTACACGTCGGGGACCACCGGTCGCCCGAAGGGCGTGATGCTCTCGCACCGCAATCTGCTGGCGGTCGCGCAGGCTGTTCTCGACCGCAACCCAGGCTCGGATCGGGACGTGTTCCTGTCCTATCTGCCCCTCGCCCACATCTTCGAGCGTGTGGTCGGGTGCTATCTGCCGCTGATCCTCGGAGCGCCCGTCGTGTTCGCACGATCGGTGGCGCATCTCCAGGAGGACCTCCTGTTCGCACGCCCGACCATCCTGCTGGTGGTCCCGAGCGTGCTGGAACGTCTGCGCCATAGCGTGACGGAACGGGCGGAGCGGACGCCGCTGACGCGCTGGCTGCTGCGCGCAGCCCTGGCCCGAGGCTGGGCGCTCTTCGCGGCCCGGCGGGACGGACGGCGGCTCGGCCTTGCCCGGACCGTACTCGGCCTCCTGCTGCGCAGCATGGTGGGGCGCCCCATCCGCCGCGCGTTCGGCGGTCGTTTGCGGCTCGCGGTCTCTGGAGGCGCCGTGCTTCCGGAAGATACCGCCCGGTTCTGCCTCAGCCTCGGCCTGCCCCTGGTCGAGGGATACGGCCTGACCGAGGCGGCCTCGGCGGTCACGGGATTCCGGCTCGGCGCCACGCGCCCGGGCCGGGTCGGCCCCGCACTCCCCGGAATGGAGATCCGCCTCGCGGCATCGGGGGAAATCCTCGTGCGCTCGCCAGGCGTGATGCTCGGGTATTGGCGCCGTCCGAACCTCACGGGCGAGGTCCTGCGTGACGGATGGCTGTATACGGGCGATCTCGGCACGCTGCAGGACGGCGATCTGTGCATCACCGGCCGGCTGAAGCAGATGATGGTCCTGTCGACCGGCGAGAAGATCTCGCCCGAGGCCGTGGAGGCCGCGATCTTGCGCGATCCCCTGTTCCGTCAGGCCATGGTCCTGGGCGAGGGCGAAGCGCGGCTGTCGGTCCTGGCGGTGGTCGATGCGGCGATGTGGACGCAGCTTGCGCAGGATCTGGGTCTCGATCCCGCGGCGGAGGACGCCCTCGATGACGCGCGCGCCCGACGGGCCGCGCTCGATCGGATCGCCGCGGCGCTGCATGACGGACCCCGCGCTGCCAGGGTCCGGGCGGTGCTTCTGCTGCGGACGCCCTGGACTGTCGAGGACGCCTCCTGACCCCCACGCTGAAGCTGCGCCGCGCCGTCCTCCTTGACGGGTTCCCCGGAACGGTGGCGGCCTTGCGCGGGGAGCCTGAACCCCCCCGCGCCTGAGCAAGTCTGGTTTCGCCAACACGGTCCCCCCCTGATGCGGCCCCGGTCCGCCGCTCAGTACTTGTCCGTCAGAACGCCCTCGATCCCGTAACGCACCAGACGATCGCGCGATCTGACGCCCGATCGGATGCGGTGGGCAACTTCGAAGGCGATATGATTCTCGACAAGATATCGCGGAATCATAGGAAACTCGGACAAGAATCCGGTCAATGCGTCGAGTGCCTCTCTGTGGGCTTCGACAGCGAGTCGAATATCCGATGGCGACATCGCGATCCTCCTCCTGGCTTGAGAGTTTGATGCCGGAGACGGATGCGGCAGCGTTGATCCTGATCAATGTGTGCCGCGGTCGACTGCTTCACCGCTTCGACAGACGAAGAGCGCCGCCAGCGCCACGATGGACAGGCTCTCGGTGTCGCGCGAACCGGAATGCTGAAGACGATGGCATCATTGAAAAAGCCCCGCGGAATCGATCAGCCCGAACGCCGGGCCACGGCGATCGCAAATGCCAACTGGTTCCGGGCCCGTGCCCGCCAGGCGCTCCGCGAGGGCCATCCGGACAGCAGGCTGCGCGCCGGCCGAGCCCTGGTGGCCGCACGGCTCGTGCTCGAGCGAGCGCGACGCGAGGGCCTTCTGATGGATCAGGCGGCCGGCGCCGCCTGACCGGGAGCCGCGCGGCGCGCGCCGCCTCAGGAGGAACGCCATGACCGACAAGGACCTGCGCCGGGCGGTGCTCGACGAACTCGACTTCGACCCCAGCCTGGACGCCGGGGATATCGGCGTCGCCGTCTCCGAAGGGGTGGTGACGCTCACTGGCCATGTCGGCAGCTACGCCGAGAAGGTGGAGGCGGAGCGCGCCGTGCGCCGCGTCCGGGGTGTGCGCGCCATCGCGCAGGAGATCGCGGTCCGTTACGCCGACGCGAAGAAGGTGGCCGACGACCAGATCGCCGCCCGGGCGCTCGCGATCATCGACTGGTCGGTGCATCTCCCGAAGGACGCTATCCAGGTCACGGTGAGCGGCGGCTGGATCACCCTGACGGGTGCCGTGCCGTGGCGCTACCAGTCGAGATCCGCCGAGGCCGTCGTGCGGCAGCTCTCAGGGGTGTTTGGCGTCACCAACCGGATCGCGATCGAACCGCGCGTTCCACCTGGGGCGGTCAAGGACAAGATCCTGGAGGCGTTTCGGCGGAGCGCGCTGTTCGAGGCCGACGCGATCAAGGTCACCGTCTCGGGCGACCGGGTCATTCTGGAAGGTGCCGTGACGGCCTGGGCCGAGCGCGATGCGGCCGAGCGCGCCGCATGGTCGGTGCCGGGCGTGCGCGCCGTCGAGGACCGCATCGTAGCCATGGCCTGAGCGGACAAGATGGGATGCACCGCGGCGCGGATTCGAGATCGATCCTAGATCCCGGAGTTGAGCGCGCGCGGCACCGATCCGTCTGGCGGACGGAAAGACACGAAGTGTTCGGACCGGGGGGCCTGTCCCGTCGCGTGACAGATCGCGAGCCACTGAGGCGCGGTTCCCGGTGTCCGATCAAGGATCGCGCCGGCCTTCGATTCGACTGGCGAAGGCCGGCGCAGGCAGGAACATCCCGGGTCGTCCGGCCAAGTCACGTTCGGCGCATCGCGATGGCGCGCCGCGCGCAAAGATCGCCGTCGCGAAAAGAGACAGCAAATATAGTTCTTCAGCAAAGTTATTGATTGATTCCCGGCGAGCGGTTCGTGCTCTCACTCCGCCGGGGCCGGGGGAGAGATGCCGGTCACTTGGACGGAGGGCTCCTCACTCAGCCAGCGATATAGAATCCCGCCAAGAACCCCACCGAAGATCGGGGCGACCCAGAACAGCCAGAGCTGGGTCAGGGCCCATCCGCCGACGAAGACCGCCGGTCCCGTGCTGCGCGCCGGGTTCACCGAGAGGTTCGTGACCGGGATGCCGACGAGGTGGACGAGGGTCAGGCACAGCCCGATGGCCAGCGGCGCAAAGCCGACCGGGGCCTTGCCGTGCGTCGCGCCCATGATGACGAAGACGAACATCATGGTGAGCACGACCTCGGTCAGGAGGCAGGCGGTCAGCGCGTATTGCCCCGGCGAATGCGCGCCATAGCCGTTGGCGGCGAAGCCCTTCTCGACGGAGAAGGCCGGCGCGCCGCTGGCGATGGCGTAGAGCACAGCCGCGGCGACGAGGCCGCCGACGACCTGGGCGATGACGTAGGCCGGGATGTCGTGGGCCGGAAACCGGCCTCCGGCCGCGAGTCCGCAGGTCACCGCCGGATTGAGGTGGCAGCCCGAGATGTGCCCGATGGCATAGGCCATGGTGACGACAGTCAGGCCGAAGGCGAGCGCGACGCCGAGGAGGCCGATTCCGACCTGCGGAAACGCGGCCGCGATGACGGCGCTCCCGCAGCCCGCGAAGGTGAGCCAGAACGTGCCAATGGCCTCGGCCGCGCACTTGCGGATATCCATGGAACCTCCTGCGGTCAGGCGAGGCGACATTTCCGTGGCCCGCCCGACCGAGCGGATCGGATTATCCAGGGCCGGACCGCATCCTGCCGCGAAGGGAGGGGCCTCGATTTGAGCTAGATCAATTCCGCATCGCGGGTCTGGTCGCCGGCACCGGTCTCTTCGGCGCGGCGCCTCGGTCGATCCGCCAGTTTCTCCCGTGCTGCGCAGGGCATGCCGAGCCGTCGATCGACGCCCGGGCCGTCGAGAACGGGGACCCGCGCCTTTGATTTGAATCAACGCCGTTCCGATCGAACGGGCGATTCAATCGGAGGTGATCGGACGGAATGGGGACCGCCTCCTCATCCACGGGTCCGACGGGAGGTGTCGTATGGGCGGAACGGTCACCTTTGGAACGCTGCAGACCGGAGCGGGGCGTGCCCGCGGATGGCTCCTCGCGGTCGGCAGCCTGCTGCTGATCCTCGGCATCGTGGGCCTCTTCATGGTGGTCAGCCTCACGATCGTCAGCACGCTCTGGTACGGCGTCCTCCTGATCGCGGCCGGGATCGCCGAGATCGCCGAGGCGCTCGCCAAGCCGTCGGAGGTCGAAGCGTGGCGATCCCGCGTCGTTCGGTTCTTCGCGGGCCTGCTCTACCTCGTCGGCGGTCTTTGGGCCGTCTTCCGCCCCCTCGAAGCGTCGCTCGCCCTCACGCTCGTCCTCGGGCTCACCCTGATCGCCTCCGGCGTGGCGCGCGCGCTCTGGGCCATCGTCCACACGACGCAGCTGTCGCGCGCCACGGTGATCCTGTTCGCCCTGCTCTCGATGCTCCTGGGCGCCGCCATCATTGCGCAATGGCCCTATTCGGGCCTGTGGGCGATCGGCCTCTTCGTGTCCTGCGACCTGATCGCCGCGGGACTGTCATGGGCGTGGATCGGCCTCTTCGGCCCGCCGCCGGTCGCGCCGGCGCTCGCATCGCCCGGCAGCGGATCGGCGACCCGTTGAGCCGCATAGGCGAACGCCGATCTCCGTCGGCGCGGACGGGATCGGGTGGCAGAGCCAGGGACATCAGACCACAAGCCGGAGGATGGCAATGGAACCGATGCATCGTCGTGCCGTGCTGGGCAGTTTCTCGTCCGCCGCCCTGGCGGCTGCGGGCCTGCTCATGGTGCCGGGTGCCGTCTACGCTGCGCCCCTGAGAATCGAGCCCCTCGACGATCCGAGCGGCGGCCCAGTCGAGAAAGCACAGGCCGTCGTCGTCGTCCCGCGGCGGCGCCGCCGCAGGGTCTGCTGGTGGCGGCGCGGACGACGGGTCTGCGCCTGGCGCTGACCTGTGCGCCGATGACCGGATCGGGCCGCCACCGCCCGGCGACCCGGTCGTCCCACGGCAAGCCACCGCGTCCGGGATGGAGCAGACCGATGTCGACGCGCCGCGCCTTCATCAAGACTCTTCCCGCTGTCGGAGCCGCCTTCTCCGCAGCCGGATGCCTCCTGGCGGAAGCGCGTGCCGCGGGCGACGGGGAATCCCCGGCTGCACCCGCCGGTCCGGAGCACTTCCACCCGAAAGGCAAACCGCCGTCGTCGTTCACCCGCGCCGTGCTCCGGCAGGCCCGCACGCGCCTGCCTTTCGCGGACGACACGGATTTCGAGGAGCAGCGGCGCGGGCTGATCGCCCCCATGCCCGACGGGATCATCCGGGCCGACGATGGTCACGTCGCGTGGGACATGCAGCAGTTCCAGTTCCTGGAGCAGCAGGACGAATTCGACAGTATCCATCCGTCTCTGCTGCGCATCTCGCGTCTCAACAACAATTACGGGCTCTACGAGGTCGTCCCCGGCATCTATCAGGTCCGGGGGTTCGATCTCTCGGACCTCACCATCGTGCGGGGACGGACGGGTTGGATCGTGTTCGACCCCCTCGTCAGCCAGGAGACCGCACGCGCCGCCTGGGCGCTGTTCCAGGCGCATGTGGGCGAGGGGCGGCCGATCTCGGCCGTGATCTACTCGCATACGCATGGCGATCATTGGGGCGGCGTGCGCGGGATCCTCAAGGAGGAGGACGTGCGGTCCGGCGCCGTGCCGGTGATCGCGCCGGCCGATTTCCTCGTCCATACGGTGGCGGAGAA
>NZ_BACT01000367.1:0-119 GCF_000333255.1 Methylobacterium sp. B1
ATCTCACCGCGCGCGGCTCCGAGATCCGCCTGGGCCGGCGCCTGCGCGGGCTCGAGACCGTGGACGGCCGCGTCGGGCAACTCGTGTTCGCGGACGGCGCCGAGAGCCTCGGCCCGGAG
>NZ_BACT01000366.1:0-659 GCF_000333255.1 Methylobacterium sp. B1
CGTCTTCATACAGGAGCCGGAGCAATGACGGTGCGGGCCATCCATCGGTTCGACGAAGGTGGCCGGCGCGTCCGGCGACCCCGCACTCGGCTGCACGGAGCCGGCAAAGGCGAATGCCGGAAGGATCAGGAGGGCCGACACGCGACGTCTCATCAGACCGCCCTCCCCGATCGGCAGCCACCCTCGGCTGCCGGAGCCCCACGACAGGGCGACACAGGAGGTTACCGGCGTTCGGAGATCGCGAATGCAGGGCCTCCGCCCGGTCGCGGCAGGCCCGGCGCGACAGGCCGGCGGCCTCCCGGATGGCCACCGCGAGATCCTGCGGATCGTCCGGACGGGCGAGGCGGCCGCAGGACGCGTCCAGGATGTCGGGCATGGCACCGCGGCGGAAGGCGGCCACGGGGGTGCCGCAGGCGAGCGCCTCCGCCACGACGAGGCCGAAGGGCTCCTCCCAGCGGGGCGAGACGATCGCGACCCGCGCCCGGCCGAGATGATGGGCCAGATCCCGGTGCGCGAGATGGCCGAGATGCGTCAGGTCCGGCCCCATGCGTGGGGCGATCTCGGCGGCCCAGTAGCCGGGATTGAGCTTCGGGCCGGCGAAGGTCAGCGGCAGCCCGGCGGCGCGGGCGGCGTCGATGGCGAGGTGCAGACCCTTCTCG
>NZ_BACT01000365.1:0-982 GCF_000333255.1 Methylobacterium sp. B1
CTCGCGCCGTGCCGAACGGATCGACGCGAACGCGCTGGTCGAGGTTCGCGAGTCCGGACGCGCCGTGCGACCGCGCGGTCTGTTCGTCGGGTCGCGGGTCGTGCTGCAGAACAAAACGGCCCCTGATCCGCGGCGCGTGATCCTGTTCGGCGATTCCTACATCTACAGCCCGGGGGCGCGTCTCACCGCCATGCTGGCCGAGACCTTCCACGAGGTGCACGCGATCTGGTCGGCGAATATCGACTGGCGCTATGTCGAGGCGGTTCGGCCGGATGTCGTGATCTTCGAGATCGCGGAGCGTTTCCTGCGTCAGGTCCCCAACGACAGGATCCACATCGATCGCTTCGCAGCGGCCCGAGCGCGCCGTGCCGTCCGCCCGACCCTCCGCGAACAGATCCGGCGCTGGCTGCGCTGAGACGATCATGCGGACGTCCTCGTCGGTTTCGGCCGCCCCTGACGATGGCGCCAACCCCGAGGTCTCGCATCATCGACTCGGCGCGCACGGCCGGTTCATCGATGCGGCGGTGAAAAACGGCGAGAGCCCCGTCGCGGGGGCGACGGGGCTCTGCGTGAAAATCCGTGGCTCGGCTCAGTAGCCGGAGCCGTAGTAACCCGGACCCCGGCTCAAAGCGCCCGCCGCAACGGCTCCGGCGGCCGCACCGGCGATGCCAAGACCGACTGCAGCCCCGGTCGAGATCCCGCGATGACGACGGTAGCCGTAATCGCGGCGCGGGCCGTATCCGCGATGATATCCGTGGCCGTATCCGTAGCCGTGATGCCGCCCGTAGCCATAGCCCTGCGCGTCCGCGCTGGTGGCGCCGAGAGCTCCGATGGAGAGGCTCAGGGCGGAGATGAGTGCGAGCTTTCGCATCGATGAATCCTTCACGGTTACGTTGGGGCCCCAACCCAATACGCCGCAAAGAGGTTCCACCGCAGGTTCTGCGAGCGCCGGCGCAATCGGCAACGCACCGCCAATCTGAAA